>CAZFNE010000237.1:0-5656 GCA_964520335.1 uncultured Methanosarcinales archaeon
ATTACCGCGGCAAAGATATTGATTATTTCCTCAGCATTTGGGCCCAGGATATGAGCACCCAGAAGCTGGTCTTTTGATTCGTCTATGATCATTTTTGAAGCCGCAAATTTCATTCCTGCCCTTCGGGTTGTACTCCAGTTACTTCTGTCCTGGAAGGTTACTTTATACTTATTGCTGTTAATAGGGGCGTTAATCCCGACAGAAGCCAATACAGGAATAGTAAAAACTGCACTTGGAATGCCAGTATAATCAGCAACTGCGCTTTCCTCCTTAAGGATATTAGTTGCGGCAACCTGCCCCTGGTGGACTGCGACAGGAGTTAACTGCATACCCTCTGAAGCACAGTCTCCACCTGCATAGATATGAGGCATTGAAGTCTGCATATACTCATTTACTGCAATTGCCCCTTTTTCGATTTTAACTCCAGCTTTTTCAAGCTGCAAATCCTCTATATCAGGAACGCGTCCTGCTCCATGTACTACCATGTCTGCCCTGAATTCCTGGGGATTGGGCTCATTTCCGGTTTTAGATTCGGCTTTTACTAAAAACCCGTCAGCTTCTTTCTGAATAGCGGCCACAGGTTTATCCTTAAGGATTTTAATCCCTGCAGCTTCTGAGGCTTTAACGAGCAGCTTTACCATATCAGAATCAAAAGAGCCGAGAAGATTTTCACTTCTGTGCAAAATAGTTACCTCAGAACCGGCTCTTCTTGCTATATGGGCAAATTCAAAGGAAATGTAGCCTCCCCCTACAAAAATAATCCTTTGAGGAAGCTTTTCAGTTTCCATGAAGCCCTCACTCGTAGTAAGGAATTCTTCTCCGGGAATAGAGAGTTTTCTTGGCTTTGAACCTGTAGCCAGAAAGATATGCTTCCCGATAAGCTTTTCATTTCCAACCAATATTGTGTTCTGGTTTTCAAAGTATGCTCTTCCGTGATATGTATCGATTCCTATTTCTACAAGGTATTTTTCTATTTCCTCTGGGAATTCGTCAGTGAATGTCCTTTTAAACTTGATAAGGGAAGGCCAGTTAACATTTAAAGGAGCCTCAATTCCTACCCCTTTTCCTATTAATCTGTTATTCCAATCAACAGCCTCAGCAACAGTGGAAAGTACTTTTTTAGGGTCACATCCTCTTAAAGGACAGGTTCCTCCATATGCTCTTGAATCGATAATTGCAGTTCTGAGCCCTGAGCGCGCAACTTTGCCAGCTAAGGTCCTGCCTGCAGTTCCTGTTCCAATAATTATAATATCGTAAGGCTTTTCCATCTCTTCCCTTCTCCTATCCCCTCAATAATTATTATGAAAATAATAAGCATAAATAAGATTTATTTATTCTACTTTATACCCCACCTTTTCTCGCTATATGTTCAGAAATAAAGTAATTCGCGACACTTTATTTCTGATTTATTTTTTATAAGGGCTTTCTGAAAAAGAAATATGCAGTTACTATGCAATTACTATAAAGGAAAAAATAAACACATAGGGAAAAGATAAACATATGTGAAAACCTAAGAAAAAGCATTCTTTTTAAATAATAACTTATGCACCATAAGTTTTATAGCTAATGATTTTTAAACCAATGATATTGGTGATTTTTTGGTAAAAAGGGCATTGCTCAGTGTCTCAGATAAGACAGGAATCGTAGAACTGGCACGAGGGCTTGAGTCACTTGGAGTTAAGATAATTTCGACAGGTGGTACAGCTAAAATCCTTCGCGATGCAGGTATCGAAGTAACTGACGTTTCAGAAGTAACCGGATGTCCTGAAATGATGGGAGGAAGGGTAAAGACTCTTCATCCAAGGATTCATGGAGGACTTTTATGTCTTCGGGAAAGTCAGGAACAGATGGCAGAAGCTGAGAAGGAAGATATCTCGCTAATTGATATGGTAGCTGTAAACCTTTATCCGTTTGAGATAACGATCTCAAAAGCTGAAGTGGAACTCGAAGAAGCTATTGAAAATATAGACATAGGCGGCCCAACCCTTCTCAGGTCAGCAGCTAAAAATTATCGTTCCGTAACTGCACTCTCCGACCCGGCAGACTATGGGCATGTCCTGAAAGAGTTACGCTCAAGCGGAATCGTCTCAGATGCTACTCGCGCGGCCCTTGCAGTTAAAGCTTTTAGACATACTGCAGATTACGATGCAGCTATTGATGCTTACCTGAGCAAAGCCTTGCAGGGAGAAGAGATACTCCGGCTAAAATTCACTGACGGCGTAAAACTTCGCTATGGAGAGAACTGGCATCAAGAGGCTTATTTCTACAAAGATCCAGGTATAAAAGGTCCAAGCCTGGCAAAAGCTTCTCAACTGCATGGGAAGGAGCTCTCTTATAATAACTATGTAGACGCTGACAATGCCCTTCAAACCGTCAAAGAACTTGGAAACGCGGCACCTGCAGTTGCAATAGTAAAACATAATAATCCGTGTGGGCTTGCAATTGGAAATACGCTT
Organism: uncultured Methanosarcinales archaeon; assembly: GCA_964520335.1. GTDB lineage: Archaea > Halobacteriota > Methanosarcinia > Methanosarcinales > Methanosarcinaceae > Methanosarcina. Next base: position 2,457 of record CAZFNE010000237.1, read on the forward strand.
TTACAGGCCCTTCAGGCAGCCTGGGACGGAGATCCTATTTCAGCTTATGGGAGTATAATCTGTACAAATGAAATTTTTGATCTTGAAGCTGCTACTTATTTAAATGGAAAATTTGTAGAAATTATCCTTGCCCCTGATTTCAAGCCTGATGCCCTTGAATATCTAAAAAACAAAAGTGAGAACTTAAGACTTTTGAAACTGCCGGAACTCAGGGACGTTTTTGGGACAGAACACACATATAAGTATGTAATCGGAGGCATGCTAAAACAGAGCCGCGACATAGGCATATATGAGAAATGGGAATCTGTTACGGAAATTCCTTATCCTGAAAATAAACGTTTGCTCTCAGAATTCTGCCTTAAAGCCTGTAAAGCAACAAAATCCAATGCAGTAATCCTCGCTTATGAGTACGACCCGGGTTATTATATGGTTCTGGCTATGGGAGCAGGCCAACCAAATAGGGTGGATTCTATCCGCAAACTGGCAGCCACAAAAGCTGTCGAGAACCTCAAAGTAATATATGAGAGGGAATCTCCAGATATTTCTGTCGAAGATTATTGCAAGAAAATTATGTCAGAATGTGTAATGGCCTCAGATGCTTTTTTCCCCTTTGATGACAGCATAATCTATGCTGCAGAAAATAATATCCGTTATATAGTATCTCCCGGAGGATCAATCAGAGACCAGGAAGTTATTGCTACTGCAAACAGGCTTGAAGTCTCTATGGTTTTTACAGGTATGCGCCACTTTTTGCACTGAGCGATATATGAGTATAAACTTGCCAAGGCGAACGAAACCCTGCTAGTTAAGGCAGGGTAAATCGATTTTAAACAGGTTCTGGAAACATAGATAGAGTTGAAAAATGGCAGGTAAAATATATTTTATTTAATTTAAAATTAATTTTGGAACTAAGAATGAAAACTTGATAAATAAGTTAATTCTACTCAATACGAAATCAAATGTAGTTTCATGTAAAATCCTACTATACCGCTTCATTCCATTAAGATTATATGAACCTGTTCTTAATAAAATTAAAAAGTTAATAAAAGAATGAATCGGCTTTCTGGTACTAATTTTATAATCTAGGCTTTTTAAAGGATTTAAGCCTGAAACTTTTATAAAAATTCTTTTTAAAGTATTATAATCTGGGACTATTAAACAGAAATTTCTGAAATAGATTACCATTGAAGATTAATTTTAGTTTAAAAATATATTAATTAGAATTTATCGAAGATTATAATACCCTAAAAAATAACTTTTATTATATAATTATATTTATCGAGAATTTAGATATTAATTTTTTAAGTATGATTTTTCCAGTGTTAACCTGGAAATTGTATTTATGTTATATACTGGTTAAATAATGTAATAAGAATAACATATGAACTTTCTTTTAGAGATAAACAAAATAATTTAGAAATATGACTGGAGTTTTCATAAGCAGTCAATAACATTTGTACAAAATAGAAAAATTATTAATAAATGAGTTTACTCTTAAAAAAGATAATATATATTGAATTCGTATAGCATTCTAACAATATTATATCATCGAAATATCAGGCTTACCTTAATTTAAAATAAAAAATGAGACTTATAAAAACTTAGACTTAGTCAGGTAGATTGGAACTAGGAAATTAGTCATTTGAAATAAATTACTTAAATAAAATTCTAAGAATTTAACGAGAATTATAAAAAATAATGAGTTGATAAAATTGAAATCTAGTGGGCTTTTAAGCATTCTGACTTTTTCTGAAAAACGTAAGGATATTTTGTTCTTACTTCAGGAAAATCCCAGGACTCTTTCGGATATCAAAGATTATTTCGATGTAAGGTCTCCTGAGATCCTTCCTCGGCTGAAAGAGATGGAAGCCGCAAATATGATTGTCAGAAGAGACGGGATGTATTATTTAACGTCTCTTGGAAGGGTCTCTGCAATATATTATAAGCCTTTTCTGGATACTTTAACAGCTATAGAAGCAAATGAAGACTTTTGGAGAGATCATGACCTCAGCGCAATTCCCGAAACATTATTAAGCCGAATCCAGGAGCTTAGAGAATGCAAAGTTATGAAAGATGAGCATGAACATATTTACGATACCCATAAGTCTTTTCTGGAAAATGTAATGTCTTCTAACAATTTTATGGGATTCTCATCAATATTTCTTCCAAGTTATCCAACTATGTTTTTGGAAATGGCCCGAAAGAATATCCCGACTTCTATAATAGTTACCCCAAATGTTTTTTTTAAAGTAAAAAGTGAGCATAGTGCTGAAATCGAAGAATTTCTCAAATATAAACACACATCTCTTCATGTTTATGATAACGCAAAAATCGCCTTTGTGGTGACAGACCGTTTTGTATCTCTTTCTCTATTTTTCAAGAACGGAACTTATGATCCCAGGTCTGATCTTGTAGGTTTTGATTCTACATCTCTCAAATGGGGGGAAGACCTCTTTAAGCATTATAAAGAAAACTCTATTGAGATTAAAACTCTTTAAGCCAGGAAAGGTATAAATGATTTATATAAACAAGGGTCTTTCCAAAAAATTTATAACTCAATTCAATACAACGTTTGCAAACATTCGTAATCCGACAATTGAAGTAGACTCCCCATCAACAAGGATAATCCTTTCAAGTTTTCGGGAAGGAAGGCTCTCATCATCCGGTTGCGTACATTTCTGAATGCACATCAAACCGCATACAAAACTATAAAGAATAATTAAAGGCTCAAAGGCAATTACGCCATTAATCAGAGCAGTTCCTAAAAGCATATGGGACATCATATGCATTCCGGTAAGCAGATTACGCGTATTTTTTATTCCAAGACTTATAGGGAGAGTGTTAATGCCTGCTAAAGTATCTCCTTTTATGTCCTTAAAATCATAGATAGCTGAACTAACAAAGAGTTTTACCCCAAAAAAAATGAAAATCAGGATAGGAAGCATCGGATTTCCACAGCTACTACCTGCAATCCCCGCAATAAAAGTTCCCCACGTAAAACCTACAACAAAATTCTTGATCCCAAGCCCGCCTTTGAGTTTTAAAGTGAATTTCCCAATCCTGATGCCTTTGCTATACAAATAACCGGTTATAAAAGGAATTAATGCGAGTGCGAATAAACCCTGTTTTGCCAGTATAAAGGTCCCTATTAAAAAAGTGCACATGGAAACAATAAGTCCAATTTCTTTTCTTGAACTACT
>CAZFNE010000238.1:0-2101 GCA_964520335.1 uncultured Methanosarcinales archaeon
ATAACTAAATTGGAAACTCTAATTATCTGCGGTAATTGTCGGACAGCCTCTTTAGGGTGGGGTGGCCGCACGCAATTTGATTTTTCTCCCATAATTGGAGGAAAAACTTATTTTGCTAAAGCAGTTTTCGGTTATCTTAATCATTTATTTACTTGGAGAAGTTATGCAAAAAGCCTCTGGCCTGCCTATTCCAGGCAATGTACTTGGATTGTTTCTTCTTTTTTTTGGGTTACTTACAGGCATAGTTAAACTTACCACTGTTGACAAAATAAGCAATTTCTTATTGGATAACCTGTCTTTTTTCTTTCTTCCGGCCGGAGTTAGCATTATAACTTCCTTTGCTCTTCTTGAAGGAAAATGGACTGAAGTTTTTCTGGTATCCTTTATTTCTACAATAATTGCCCTTGCAGTTACAGGACTTACAGTAGAATTTGTCAAAAAGTTTCTAACAAATAATAAGGCAAAAGAGGCCTTGCCAGGCAATAAAATACTTGAGATTCTAAAAGCTAAATTGCTGGGACAATAAGGCAGAAAAAATACTTGGAGAGGTGAATTGGATTGGAGTTACATTTTCTCAAAGAATTAATAAATACCCCACTGTTTGGAATTTTAATCTCGTTAATAGCTTTTCAGATTAGCAGTTTACTCTAGTTAAGAAAACCCGACTTTCTATTCTCAATCCTCTACCTGTGGCTATCATTCTTGTAATCCTTTTCCTGCTTTACTTCAGGATCGATTTTAACGCTTATAACCTGGGAGGAGAATACATTTTCTTCTTTCTAGGGCCTGCAACTGTCGTTCTTGCCGTGCCTCTTTACAGGAAAATAGGTTTGCTAAAAGCTAATTCCCCGCCTATTTTTACAGGAATAATTGCAGGTTGTGTAACTGTTATCTCAAGCATTTTCGTCCTTTCAAACCTTTTAGGGCTTGACGAGGTCATAAGTAAGTCTCTTATTCCTAAATCAGTTACCGCCCCAATTGGCCTGGAAATTTCAAAACAGATTGGGGGACTGCCTTCAATAACAATGGCAGGGATCATAAAGTAATTACTATAACAATAACATTAATTTTATTAACTAATTTTAAAACCCTCTAAAAGAGATAAAAGTTATTTAGATTAAAAAGACATCTAATATTTTATATATAAAGGCATTCACGAGCATATCAGAAATGCAAACAAACCTTAAAAGAACTAACTTTTTTCGTTAAATTTTAATATTTGACATTTAGTTATCAAATTTGCTCGGAGAAATCCAAAAGGGATATTAGATTATATCTGTATAGGTATCTGTTTTAGAAAGCCATTATTTGTTTGCTTGTTTGCGATTATAGAAAGTAAGACTTTGTTAAAAACATATGCTCAAAAAAAAATTATGATGTCATATGAAATTTTTAATAAAATCATTAAATATAATTTGAATTTTATAACCAATAATTTCCTGTCGAGAAATCATTTAAAGAGTGATAGGATTTTTGGTAGATAAGAAGAATATGTCCTTTTCTCAGCTTTCTAAACCATTTTCACGACTGCCATAATTAAGCCACGTATCAGTAAGAAATAATCAAACTGTGAGGTTTTCTTAAAGCCTGTGCTTGCGTTATAGATTGACCCTCCGGACATTTCAAAATTTTGTTCTTAAATTGAGTGAGTTGCTCAGCTCTGTCAAAGGCGACGTACTTAATATCCATTTACGAAGTTATTAGCGGTTTGAACTCCATGTCTCGCATCAAAATAGGGCTAGCAGGCTCTTATCTTTGTTTTTTATATCGAAAGGCTTAACAGCCTAGCTTTATTAAAATACAAAGGTTCTTTACGATTTTTACTTCGATTCAACAATTAATTTCTTTTTTAATTTATATAATTACACAAGATAGTTTGATATTGATAAATCCTCATTAATATAATAGCTAGTGAACAGGATGTAGAAACGTGGACGCATTTACTTACAAAGATGTCTTTAAAAAATCGGATAACGCAGATGCATGGAATGATAAAGGCCGTGCTCTAGCTGACCTTAAAAACTACTATGATGCTGTGCAAGCGTATGAAAAAGCAATTGAAATTGATCCAAAAAACACAATTGCATGGAATGGTAAAGGC
>CAZFNE010000238.1:2201-5644 GCA_964520335.1 uncultured Methanosarcinales archaeon
TACTATGATGCTGTGCAAGCGTATGAAAAAGCAATTGAAATTGATCCAAAAAACAAAAGTGCATGGAATGGTAAAGGCAATGTTCTATATTGTCTTAAAAAATACGATAAAGCTGTGCAAGCGTATGAAAAAGCAATAGAAATTGATTCGATGTATAATAGTGCAAGATTCAATAAAGGCAATGCTCTATATCATCTTAAAAAATACGATGAAGCTCTGAAAGCGTATGAAAAAGCAATAGAAATCAATAAGGGACATAAATATGCATGGACTGGTAAAGGCAATGTTCTATATAGCCTTAAAAAATACGATAAAGCTGTGCAAGCGTATGAAAAAGCAATTGAAATTGATCCAAAAAACACAATTGCATGGAATGGTAAAGGCAATGCTCTAGCTGACCTTAAAAACTACTATGAAGCTCTGAAAGCATATGAAAAAGCAATAGAAAACGATAAGGAAATTATAAGTGCCCGGTGCAATAAAGGAACTATATTTAGTGAACTAGGACTAAGAGATCGTGCTTTGGATGTATATGAGGAAGCAATAAATATCGACCAAAAAATTGATTCCGTTTGGATGTATAAAGCTGCGGTTTTATTTAATCTCGAAAAATATATCCAATGTAAAGAAGCAATTGAACAAGCATTTAATATAGATTCGAAAAACGTTTTTACTAATTATATGTTAGCTTTATACTATTTAACTTTTGGAGATCTTCAGAGCTCTTCTAAATATGCAGAAAATGCTCTTAAAGTAAATAGGAAAGATGCACGTTCATTGTGTTTAAAGGGCAAGATCAAGATTGATGAACAGGATTATGTTAAATCAAGCGAGTTTTTTAAAAAGGCAATCTCATCAGATTTAGGAAATCCAACTTATCTCTTATGGGATTCTTATGCAAAATACCTGAGAGCAGAATCAGCATTTGCATCCAATACAAAAATGTATCAAGATATGATACTTGCAATCATAAGAGAACTTGAAAGGATAAACGCATGTGATTATCCAGAGAACAAAAGTAATTTTAAAAAGCTTCCTCATTGGATTAAAAACTATGCAGTAAAAATAATAAGACTTACGAAAAGAACTTTAATTTACTTTAGCCTAAATGACAAAATAACTGTATTCCTGTTAGAAAAAATAAACTCGTTGTTAACTAAAATCGAAAGTCCAAAGATTTTAGCTTATAACTATTATTTCATGGGTTGTTTTTACTATAAAATCAATGATTACTCTACAGCAGTTGATTCTCTTAAGAAATGTAAGAATTCAATATTAGAGTCAGATATAGAGAGATCTGCTCGTGAGACTCTTGACAATATATGGAACAATAAAGTTAGACCTTCAATCTGGGAATGGTGGTGGTATTCACCTTTAAACCATTGGCCCAGGAGATTCACATTTGTAATACTTATTCTTTCTTTACTTGGAATTCTTTTACCTTCTGTAGCAAGTAAGTTAATCTTTTCAGCGTATGACTCGCTTTTCGAACCGCTATTTGCATATCAACGATTCCCAAATTTTCCAATTATTCAATCACTTATATCCACTGTTTTTCTTTCCATAGGCAGTTTTTTTTCTTCAATTGATTGGAAGACAAATACAATACCACTAACTTTTCTAACTCTAATTATACTTTTTATTTTAGTATTACCTAACATTCAACATTTTAAAGGTAGCCAAATAGAAATAGAAATACGCCCACCTCCCGTTTTTGAACTTATTCCTAGTACGATCGAAAAGAGAATAAAAGATCTTGAATGATATAATATAATGTCATTGTTGGTAAATAGATTAATAACTGGTCGTGTCCTTGAGTAACTGACTTTTATATATCTGTGAATTCTATTATTGTTTGGGGGGGTGAAATCACTTCCGAAATAGATATATCACAGTTTTGTTGCTTGAACAAAGATTGTCCTGATTATGGAATGAAATATCAAGGAAATATCGTCTTCAAAGAAAGATATGGAAAAAAATAACCATACCCTTCTTAAATGTAAAACCTGCAAGCGTTGCTTTAGTGAAACAAGAGGAACTGTATTTTTTGGACTTGAGACTTCTGAGGACGAAGTTCTAAGAACCTTGGCCCTTATTCCTGAAAAAGGAAGTATTCGTGGAGTTGCAAGAGCTACTGGACATAGTAAAGACACAATTTGTAAGTGGGTTGAGATTGCAGGAACCCATTCTAAAGAAGTTACAACGTATTTCCTCCAAGATCTTAATCTTAAAAGATAGAGGTCGATGAGATCTGGTCATATATAAAAAAAGCAAAAAAATGTGACTGACGAAGACTCTGAAGGGTGTGGTGACGTCTACTCACTTATAGCAATCAAAAGTGACACCAGACTTTTCCTTTTCCAATATGAAGGAAAAAGTAGTACACAGGATGCTATAAAGTTATTTAATGAGGTTGAAAAGATGCGTTCCGCATCTTCTTCTATTCCTGTATTTACTTCTGATGATTGGGATGCCTTTGAAGAAGGTCTCCTAAACGTTTATGGTAAGATTGAGTTGCCTCAATACAAAGGTATTGGGAGAAAGCCATCACCTAAACTGACTCCAGTTGAGGATTTGAAATACATCAAAGTACTCAAGAAAAAAGTAAAAGGGTATGTAGTTGAAACAATTCAACGTATAATCTTTGGAGTTGCTGAAGAAATATTCGAGATGCTTGAAGCTAATCTGGATGACTACATTGGTACTTCATACGTAGAAAGGATAAATCTTACAATCAGGACATCTCTTGCAAGATTTATAAGAAAAGGGATGAATTTCAGTAAAACAATTAAAATGCATCAGAAGACTTTTGATTTCTTCCAGGCATGGTATAACTTTATAAACCCTCATGATTCTCTAAAATTAAAGATTGACTCTGGAAACAGAAAATGGTTCCAAAGAACTCCAGCAATGGCGGAAAAATAACTGATCATATATGGAGTTTAAAGGAATTATTAACGTTCAGAGTTCCTGTTCAATAACTCATGGACACGACCGAAATATTTAACTTTTATATTTGTGATCCTCATTATATTTTGATTATCTGAAATTCGTGTACATACTCATCTGGAATTGGCCCCTTTCCATCCTTTTCCTGAGGATTTCCTTAGTTATATTTACATATATTTGTCGGGTTTGTGGGATCAACATCGTTATTCCGATTGCATCACTAAAGAAACCTGGAGTAAGAAGCGCAAAACTTCCTATCAATACGAAAAGTCCATTCAAAAGTTCATTTCCTGGAATACGTCCCTGGTTCATTGTTTCCTGAATCTGGTGAAATACTTGCAAGCCCTGACTTTTTGCGAGATAGGCCCCAAGACTTGCAGTTATCAGGATAATAAGTACAGTATTCAAGGCTCCTATTATTCCACCTATTTTTATAATGAAATAGAGTTCTATAAAGGGAACGATAAGGAAAAGGGAGAAGAGTTTCAGAAAGG
>CAZFNE010000239.1:0-5632 GCA_964520335.1 uncultured Methanosarcinales archaeon
GAAAGCCTGAGCATAAGTGAATCATTTATCAACGCAGAATTAGGGACGGCTTAATCTTTATAACATTACTATCTCAGCTTAAATGCGTCCTAAAATTGAAAACGATAATAAAAGGTTAAAATCGGGGATTTAACTATCTTTTCTAAACTGATAGAAAAAAAAAGCTTATGGAAGCATATATTATAGTTAAAATAAGAAAATAGATTCACATGCCTGAAAAATACACAACTTTTTACTCTGCAAAAAGGATATATCCTGATAGCAAGACTGAAGATACTAAAGTCCTGTTAGCAAGGGAATGTCCTATTAAACTCTTTCTTGATGGAAAAATATTTACTACTCTTTTTTCTTCCCCACTTGAATTACGAGAACTTGCAGTTGGCCATTTAATTACAGAAGGTATTCTAACTTTTGATCAAATTGCAAATGTGACAGTTAAAAAAGATGAGGTTTATGTAGAAACCCAAAAGCAAAAGAAAAGGGAAAAACAATACTTTCAAACCAAAGAATTGAATTTAGAAGTATTTGTCAAATCTGATACAATCTTTGGCTTGGAAGCCCTCTTTGCAGCCACAGATTACCTTGAATCCGAAACTTACAGGCTTACAAGAGGAACTCATCTAGCGGCCCTTATAGATCAAAAAGGCGAACTTAAAGTCCAGATTATAGATGTAGGCAGGCATAATGCTGTAGACAAAGTCGTAGGAGCCGCCTTTCTTCGAGGATTTGACATATCAAAACTTTATATGCTCTCTACTGGAAGGCAGCCTGCATATATGGTTACTAAAGCTGCAAGGGCAGGAATTCCCCTTATTGTAACCAAAGCTATGCCATTTGATTCAGGAGTCGAGGCTGCAAAAAAGGCTAATGTATGCCTTATAGGACAGCTTAGAAAAGAATCTCTACTCGTTTTTGCAAACGAATGGCGTGTAGATTTTGATAAAAATTAAGAGAAATTAAGAAAAGGCAGTATGCCGAAAGTTTTGTAAAATTACAAATTTTAAAAGGTCTCTGATTCAAAAATTCAACATCTCAGACCAGTTTCGTGTGTAATATCCAAAAATTTTATCTCGAATTTACAGCAAATTTGGTACATTGCCAGAGAAAAATTAAGAATTTTAAAAATAGAAGTTATATATTAAGAGCTTGTCCCAAAACTCAAAATTGCTCCCCTTATTCTTGTATTCAAAATTATCAATTTGGATACAGGTTACGAAAATAATTTTGAGAAATTAGGAAAAGTTGGTTTTGGGATAGCCTCTAAATAAAAAGTGAAATTAAAAAATAGAAAATAAAAATAAAAATAAGATAAATTTTCATTAATTATTTCAATTTATAGCATCCCTTTTGTACTTTTTATTTCTCCACCTTCAACTTTTACAGCTTTCTTCATCGCGTAAGCAAAAGCCTTGAAAAGCGCTTCAATCTTATGATGGTCATTTTCTCCATAGACAGTTGCATGAATTGTGATTTTTGCATTTGAGGCAAGGGTTTCAAAGAAATGCTTCACCAACTGAGTACTGAACTGGCCTACCTGTGGACTGGAAAAATCCGCTTTTAAGACAAGATAACTCCGGCCGCCAATATCCAGGGCAACATCTGCAAGCGCTTCATCCATAGGAATTTTAGCTTCCCCGAAGCGAGCAATCCCTGCCATATTTCCAAGTGCTTCTGATAAGGCTTTTCCTAAAACAATCCCAACATCTTCAACCATATGATGCTCGTCAACATACAGGTCGCCTACGGCACGTATCATCAGGTCAATTTGAGAATGCTTTGAAAAAGAAATAAGCATATGGTCAAAGAAACCAATCCCAGTGCTGATATCCGCGTTACCTGTACCGTCCAGATCCAGTTCGAGCTGAATATCGGTTTCTTTCGTCTTGCGGGAAATTTTGCCTGTTCTCATGAAGCATCACATTTTTCTTTAAATTTACTTTTCTAAAGTTATTAAATGCTTTGTTTGGTTTATAGTTCAAATTTGGAACTTGGTTTCAGGGATTTCAGATATTTAAAATATCGTCTAGCTATAAGGAGTAAAGAGTTCTAAAAGAAAAAAAATAAAAATTAAGGGTAGATTAAAACCAGACTGAATTGACGAATTGAAGTATTTATTTAACGAATTCGATTGCAGCTTCAAGAGTGAATTTGCCTGTATAAAGGGCACTGCCAACTACAACTCCTATAGCTCCTGTTTCCTTTATAATGTGTAAATCTTGCAGGGAACTTACGCCCCCTGATGCAATTACAGGAATGGAAACCGACAGGACAAGCTCCTTTGTAGGAACTGGATTTACGCCCTGCATCAGGCCTTCAGTATCTATGTTTGTAAAAAGCAAACTTCCTGCACCCAGTTCTTCGAATTTTTTCCCCATCTCTACAGGCGTAAACGCACACTCTTCAGTCCAGCCTTTAATTGAGATTTTTCCATTTTTTGCATCAAGAGCAACATTTATGTGCGAGCTTCCAAAGCTGCTTGCGAGTTCTCTTACAAGTTCGGGGTTTTGAAGGGCGGCAGTCCCGAGGATAACTCTTGAAACCCCTAGTTCCAGGAGAGAGGCTGCATCTTCAAAGTTTCTTATTCCCCCTCCTACCTGGATTGACATTCCTTTTTCCCTGCCTATAGTAACAATTTTTTCAATAATTGGAGCATTTTTGCGTTCCCCATCTATTGCCCCATCAAGATCTACAAGATGTAAGGTTTTTGCACCTTTCTTTACCCAGTCAAGGGCTACTTCAAAAGGATCATCAAGTGAAATTATTTCGCTTCCAGGTACTCCCTGCACAAGCTGAACACATTTGCCTCCCCTCATGTCTACGGCAGGAATTACTTCAAAATCCATAAAAATACACGTCTCCGGTATAATCAAAAGGAAAAATTAAGAAAAATATCAGGATAAACTATAGAATAAAGTTTTAAGGTGTTATATTCAGGTGTTATATTCAGATATTATATCCGGATATTTTGAGTTTCTTCTTTAAGGCATTATCCTTTCTATAGGCACTACAAGAATATCTCTTGCCCCAACTTTTTTCAGCTTATTTACAATGCTAAATATAAGATCCGCATCAATGACAGAATGCACAGCAACAAAGGCCTCTCCTGGAAATCTACTGGGTTCGACTTTCATAACAGTAGGCCCTGACATGCCTGGCAAGGTCTCTTTTACTGCTTGAAGGGAGGCTTCAGGAACATTCATCATAAGATAACGGCGCTGTTTTGCATTCAGTACACTTTCCATTGCAGTTTTTATATCCAGAATTTTATCCTTTGATTTAAGGCTTTCTTTATTTGCAATAAGGAAAACCGTTGAGGAGAAAACCGTATCAATAGCTTTTAGATGATTTAGCATCAAAGTAGTTCCTGAACTTGAGATGTCTACGATTGCATCTGCAATTCCCACATGGGGAGTCATCTCACAGGCTCCACTGACCTTTATAATCTCAACATTAATTCCTAGCTTGTTGAAATACTGACCGGCGATTTCCGGAAATTCAGTTGCAACTTTTTTTCCCTCAAGATCCAGGGCTTTTTGAAAATCAGAGTCTTCAGGAACAGCCAGAACTAGACTTGCTTTTCCGAATTTCAAATCCAGTAGAGGCTCAACATCTGCACCCCTTTCAGTAATTAAATCCATACCTGTAATACCAACATCTGCAGCCCCTTCCTGCACATATTCAGGAATATCAGCCGCCCTGGCAAAAAGCACTTGGATCTCCGGATCTGTGGTTTTTGCAAAAAGCTTTCGACTTTCAGCTCCTCCACTGATTGGAAGGCCTGCATCTTTAAAAATAGATATCGTGGGGTCGTAAAGGCGTCCTTTGTTGGGTATTGCAATGCGAATCATCAACTGTCCTCAATATAATTCATTCCCCAGAAACTCCCGGGTAAGCTTATCTGCATAAAGCATTTATGCTGAACACACTTGTATAATAAAGATTTCACGGTCAATTCATAGAAACACGTTTTTCATAGAAATAAATTACTCATGGAAATAAATTTAGTTTAAGAAAACAAACTAGCTCTAAAATTTATTATTCAAAAAGTTTTTATTTGGAAGATATTACTTTCAGTAATTGTAATAGAGGAACAAATATATATCTATAACAATTTATTAGAATATACTTTTGAATCATATGTATAATATTATTAATGTTATAGACAGGTTCTTTTATACAGATCCTAACCCACTAAAGAACTGAGAAATTTACTACGCATTATAAAATTCCGACCGAAAAATAATAAATCAATAATGCCAAGAGTTAGTAATTAAATTAAAGAGTTACTGATAAAATTATTACCTGAAATTGCCAATAATTCTATCTAAAAAATCTATTTAAAAAATCTATCTAAAAATAATATAATTTCAAAGATAACATAATTTTGAAAAAAGAGGATTTAAATGGCCCGAAATATTAAAGTGGAAGAGCTCTTACAAACCCCTATTGAAAAACAAAGAATAGAGCTCGTAGAGCGTAAAGGGATAGGGCATCCTGACAGCATATCAGATGGACTGGCCGAAGCCGTAAGCCGTGCGCTATGCAGGGAGTATATAAACAAATGTGGCGCAGTACTGCATCACAATACCGATGAGACCCAGATTGTAGCCGGAAGATCCAGCCCCAAATTCGGAGGCGGAGAAGTTCTGCAGCCTATATATATCCTGCTTGTGGGGAGAGCAACAAAAGAGTTTGAAGGTGTAGAGCTTGCAACAGAGTCTGTCGCGCTTCAGGCTGCCAGAAAATATCTTAAGAATACCCTCGTGAACATGGATCTGGAAAGAGATGTGATTATGGACTGCAAACTCGGGACAGGATCTTCTGACCTTAGAGACGTCTTTAAAAGAGACAGGATCCCGGTTGCGAATGACACTTCTTTTGGGGTCGGACATGCCCCATTTTCCGAGCTTGAAAATATTGTTTATAATACCGAAAGACAGCTTCTTACAGACCTGAAATCCCGTATGCCCGGAATAGGAGAGGATATGAAAGTTATGGGCCTCCGAGACGGGGACGATATTACTCTTACAATATGCAGTGGGATGATTGGGAGGTATATTGACGATCTTGACAGTTATATAAACATGACTGAAGAGATGAGAACCTATACTGAAGATCTTGCAGCTCGCTATACAGACCGCAATGTAAATGTCTTTGTTAATACAGCAGACAATCTGAATACAAGTTGTATTTTCCTGACCGTTACCGGCACTTCAGCCGAGATGGGAGATGACGGTTCTGTAGGGCGCGGCAACCGCTGCAACGGCCTGATTACTCCAAATAGGCCAATGAGTATGGAAGCAACGAGCGGAAAGAACCCTATTAACCATATAGGAAAAATATACAACCTGCTCTCAACCCAGATGGCCAGAGATATCGTCAAGGAAGTTCCTGAAGTCCAGGATGTATACATCAGGCTGCTTTCCCAGATCGCAAAACCAATAGACCAGCCCCTTGTAGCCAGTGCCCAGATTATCCCCAGAGAAGGCGAGTCTTTCTCAAAGGTAAAAGCTGAAGCAGAAGCTGTTATTGATGACTGGTTCTCCAATGTGACTAAAATCACCGAAATGGTGATCAAGGGAGAATTAAATACTTTTTAAACTATTGGGATATTTCTGAGTAATCTCTGAGT
>CAZFNE010000240.1:0-2902 GCA_964520335.1 uncultured Methanosarcinales archaeon
TTCAGGTAAAGTTGCGTATGGGGCGCTGATGCTTTTCATTTATTCCATCGGCTTTTCTATTCCAATGCTTCTTGTTGCCTATTCTGCAAGCTTTTCCTCTACAAGACTTCAGAAAGCTTCGAAATATGGTTTTCCGTTAAAAAAAATTGCAGGCATTATTGTGTTGGGTGTCGGCTTTTATATGGTTTACAAGAACCACTTCAACAGCTTCTAAGACCTGAACTGCTCTGGTTTGCCCCAGCAAACCATAAACTCTTTTTTTAAACATACGTCTGCTGGCACTGCCTTAAAAATAAGGATTAAAAAACTGCCATTTAATAGGATCTATCTTATATTGGATTGTCTATATCACTCTACTTTCTTTGATTGCTTTCACAATGCCAGCAGATTGGCAAGATATCCTGCAGCCACAGCTATGGTGAAAATGGTCATCACAAATGCTGCCAACAGTCTGTTCTTGAATATAGCGGAAAGAAGGGTCAGTTCTGGTATGCTGGCTCCTGCGCCGCCAATTATCAGTGCAAGTACTGCTCCCACACTCATCCCTTTTTCAATGAGCGCCAGTCCTATAGGGATCATGGTCTCAGCCCGGATATAGAGAGGGATCCCAACGATTGCAGCCACAGGAACTGCCAGAGGGTTGCTCGGTCCTGCAAGGCGGGTGACAACGTCTGTTGGTACAAATCCGTGAATGAATGCCCCAATGACTGCCCCTAAAAGAAGATAAGGCATGAGCTGACGGAATAGGCTGAATGCAAACCCTGCAGATCTCTGTATCCTGGATTTTGCATCTGTTGCTTGCTGACAGTCACAGCAGTTTCGCACAACAGCGGCTGGCTTAACATATCTGGAGAAACCCAGTCCGTCAAGCAAAAGGCCAATGACAATTGCAGCCACGAAGACTATGACAAAATAAAGAGCAGCTACCTTCCAGCCTAGCAGAACGACGAACAAAGATATTATCACTGGATTTAGCAAGGGCGATGAGAACAGAAATGCCATTGCTGCAGCAAAAGGGACACCAGCCTTGAGCATTCCAAGTAGAAGTGGTATGGTTGAACAGGAGCAAAAAGGAGTGAGAGCACCAAATCCTGCCCCAAGAATACTTCCTATAACTTTGTTCCGACCTCCCAAAGCCTTTTTAATGGTCTCGTCTGGCACATATTCCTGAATAAGCCCCACGAGAAAGGTAATTCCTATGAATAAAACAGCAAGCTCGACTGCTATTTCAACAAAGTAATTGACCGCCACGGTTAAATTATTCCAGAACATTTTGATCTTCCTTCAAAATTTTTTTATCTTCAAATTATCGAGAGCTACAGCTATTGGAAACTTGAAATTACCATATTGCCCTGTCAGAAATCTGATTTTTCTGAAGCTTAAACCGTTTTTGAAGGGTTCAACTTCGCCTCCAGATACGGTTTTCAAAAAGGGGACTTTATTGAAAGTTCACTCATCAGTGAGCAGTTTAACCTGGTTAAGTATTTCGATAACTGCTCCTTCCGAGAGGCGAAAGTAAGACCATTTCCCTTCTTTTCTTTCCTTAATCAGGCCTGCATTTTTCAGTATTGATAGATGGTGAGAAACAGTTGACTGGGAATTGGAAAGGGCAATTGTTAGTTCACAGGCACAGAGTTCTCCTTCTTTTAGTAATTTTACAATCTTAAGACGACTCGGATCTGCAAGGGCTTTAAAAATCATGGTTTCCGAGTATATTGCTTCTTCATCAAGCCCGTTTACCAGAGAACTGAGCTTCTGCGTTCTTACCTCTAACTGATCACGATCAAAAATAAAACGTTTCAATCTTTCAATTTCCACTTCACTCTTTCTTTTATCTATACCTGATTTCCTATCGGTTTCCATGAATCTACCTGCAGCAGCTGCCTCCGCCTTCTAAAGGGAGTAGCATGTTTTTACTCTGTTCTTTTGACCAGCATTTCACGCACAGCTTTATGGTTCCTAAATCCTTGTGATTGGCCCGGAACAACGAATTTTCTTCTTTTTCACAAATTGAGCATTTGAGGTTCATTTCCAGCGCCCTCGCAACAAAACTTATGTTAGAGGGAATTTCATATCTACATATGTAAATATGATTACTTTCTTTTCTCCTGCCAGTATATTTCGTATTCCTTAAGAACTGAAATTTTGAATTTCTCCAGTTTATCCTCGGGAATTTCATTTATCTTTGTGAGATTTAGAACAAGTTCTTCGCGGTCTATATTCTTGGGAGTTTTGCCTGCAGCTCTCTGTTTTTCAAATTCCTCGTCTAACCCGGCAATTTCCATATCTTTGTTGTCAACTTTAATCTTTTTGACGCTAACAATAGAAGGACCACAACAGCAGCAACTTTTATCGGTTCCTATGATTTTTCCAAGTAAATTCTTTCCAAGTTTACCCATCCAAGAATGTCTCCTTTTGAGAATTACATTTACATATCAAAGAGTATTGATATTTATGTTTGTCGATATGATATAAAAAAATAGCGATTATGAAGAATTGAGCTCTAAAATAACCTTTGAGAGCTGCAATTAAATGCAAAACCAGAAACATGGAACTGGAAAGTTTTAAGGATAATTACCAGACTTTAATTTTCAAATTATAGACCAAGAGAAAAGCAAGTACAAATATGAACAATCAAGAATCCTCACGCTTTTTAAGAACTTCAGTTGTTCATTCAATTTGAAGTCCCTTCCTCTCCATATCGACAAAGGCAAGTTAAATTTTGGTTTTAGAAAAGTATATATAAGTATTACATTCAATGTATGTTTATATGATTAATGAAGAAAATTTGCAACTTTTCAAAGCTCTCAGCGAAGATACGAGATATAGAATTATCAAGGCTTTAATCGAATCTGAGTGTACATGCGGAGGAAATAAACACGGAAATAAAGGAGAAATATGC
>CAZFNE010000240.1:2912-5632 GCA_964520335.1 uncultured Methanosarcinales archaeon
AGTAAGAAAAGAAGGAAAAAAGAGGTTATACTCTATACAGAACGAAAAAATCAGAAAAATTTTAGAGGTACTTGAAGAATAAGATTTTGTACCACGCAGGTAAAACACTGGGTTTATATTCCCTGAAAGTCACAAACATGAAATAGTTTTTTTCAGAGATTCTATGAAAGAACAGGATCTGCTTAATGAAGTGAATTTTTCTTACTTTTTTCTTTCCTCAGCAGTCAAAAGAATATTCACTAATTCTACTTAGTTATTATTTTAGGAAGAGAAAGTTCTCTTTTTTGCGTAACAGTACACTTACCTGCACCTCAAGTGATTCAGGAATTTTTTCCTAAATTTCATTTCTGTTTTCTCATTGTTTAGCGATTTTGTGGACTTATTTTCAGAAATCATGCTTGAAGATCTGGCTGTCAATAAAAAGTATCAAGTTCAAATAAATCGAAAATTCAAAGTTCGACAGGAACACTTATATAGAATACTACATATCAATGTATAATGATATATTTGAAGATTGAAGTGAAAATAAAGAAATAATAAACATAAAGAAGGAACCAAAAATGGTTGACATATTTTATCCCCTTCAATGGATTGCTGACAAACTGACATATGAGGTGTTCAAGATTGTACCTGATACGCACCTTGCAACCAGTGTCAATTTTATTATTTACGATATAATGAAAATTTTTGTCCTATTAGCTGTAATGATTTTTGTTGTTTCCTACATCAGGACTTATGTGACCCCGGAGAAAACCCGAAAAGTGCTTGGAGGCAAAACAGGACTACAATATCATCTGTTAGCCTCCCTAATGGGAGCGGTCACCCCTTTCTGTTCCTGTTCATCAGTTCCACTTTTTATTGGTTTTGTGGAAGCCGGAATCCCCCTTGGAGTTACTTTCTCCTTCCTTATTACCTCCCCCCTGGTAAACGAAGCCGCAGTTGCTGCATTGTGGGCTACTATTGGTCTTAGAGCAACCTTGATCTACGTAGTATCAGGAATTTTGCTTGGCGTTTTTGGTGGATATGTGATAGGACTCCTGAAGATGGAAAAACACGTAGCAGATTTCGTTTATAAGATAAAAGTCGGAGATCAAAAAGGAAAGCAGGAAACTCTGAGAATAAAAGAACGGGCTGCTATTGCCTATGATAATGTTAAAGATATCGTGGAAAAGGTCTGGATCTATGTAATTATCGGAGTCACTCTTGGAGGAATTTTCCATGGATATGCCCCAGAAGGCATCCTAGCAAAATATGCAGGCGAGGATAATTTACTGGCAGTCCCAATTGCAGTTCTCATAGGAGTGCCTCTCTACTCCAATGTTATGGGTATGATTCCGGTTGTGGAAAGCCTTATTGGAAAAGGGCTTCCGGTAGGCACTGCTCTTGCCTTCCTTATGGGGGTCACTGCTCTTTCTCTCCCAGAAATGATAATCTTAAAAAAAGTGCTTAAAAACGAACTGATAGCCGCTTTTGTTATAATTGTTACTGTGTCTATCATTTTTACAGGATATCTGTTTAACCTGCTGCTTTAATCCGTAATGCGAAAAATGTCTGCTCTGAAACGCAACAAAACCAATAAAAGAGAATTGAGGAAAAGATTACCTGACTTGTTAAATTTTAAGACTATTTTTGATTTGCTTTTCCTTATTCTTTATTCCAGCCTTTTCATCCCGATTTTTCATCTATTTATTGCGATTTTCCAGATATTATCCTAATTGATTTATTCCTATAGTTTTCTGTATCTCGTTTTTATTCATATTGTTTTTACCTTCTTTTGCCTCTGAACAGAGTTTGCACTCCTTATTTATACTGACAGAAGAGTATATTAAAAGGGTTTTAAAAGGACAGCCTTGTGAAATGCTATCAATAAAGCCTGAGACAGGGGGCATTAGATTGATTGAGACTATACTTATTCCTGTGGATTTTACTATAGAAACGGAAGATTTGCTTGGCTGCATAGGGGAACTTAAAAACGCGGGCTTAAAGAAGGTTATCCTGCTGCATGTGATGGACATACATAAAAGCCAGGGGCTTGACCCTAAATTTGAGCAAAACGCAAAGAAAAGAATCGAAGATTATGCAGGTTATATCAGGGAACTCGAACTTGAAACCGAACCCCTGGTAATGGTAGGAGATGTAAAAAGGACAATTTCGGAAACCGCTGACCGGAAAGATGTTGATGCCATAATAATGGGAGCCACTACTAAGGGATTTATAAAAGGGAAGTTTCTCGGAAGAACTACGGAATATATAGCACGCAGTTCAAAGAAAATACTGCTGGTTGAAAAGTACGATTCTCTGAAAGAAGGAAAAGAAGTTTATGGGAAGGCATGCAGGGTAACTTTCTCACGAGTTCTTGTACCTCTTGATTTTTCAAAAGAGTCAATGAAGGCGATAGAACAGCTTCAGGAGTTAAAAGAGATCGTAAAGGAAGTTCTGCTCCTGCACGTAATAGATGACATAAAAGATATGGACCTCCTGGACGAACAGATAGAAGAGGCAAAAGAAAAGCTCAGGAGAATAAAGGGACGGCTTGCAGGTATAAAGAGTCAGTACCTTGTCGTTGAAGGCATCCCATCAGATGAAATTTCTAAACTTGCCAGCATGGAAGATGTTACCCTTATCATGCTGACTACCCGCGGAAAAGGGGATTTAATCGACCTCATTCTCGGGAGCACGGCAGAAAGCGTACTCCGGAAAACCACAAAGCCTGTAATGAT
>CAZFNE010000241.1:0-5611 GCA_964520335.1 uncultured Methanosarcinales archaeon
GCTTCATACTTTGTGCATTCTCCTATAACAGTTAAGTTACATATATTTTGTACTTTTTTTATCTTCTGCGGGTCAATTGTAAGAAGAAGTTCAAAATCTCCGCCTGTATACAGGCAAAGCTCTGTCAGTTTATCTGAACTTCCGGAATTTCCTGGATTTGAAGCAAACGCCTTTACTTCATCTAACACAGGAAGAGCATTTTTCTTAATCCTGAAACCGACACTACTGGCCTTTGCCAGATCATAAAGCGACATAGCAAGGCCGTCACTTGTATCCATCATGGATGTGACTGCTCCTGATTCAGCCAGTTGCCTTGCTTCTTTTACGCGGGGAATAGGCTCAAAGAGCGCTTTAAGAACAGTTTCGCTTACCTGCTTTCCAGATTGTAGCGCCTCTAAGGCTGCCCCTGCAGAACCGGCATACCCTGTAACGCAGACTAAATCACCTGGTCTTGCTCCGCGTCTAAGGAGTAACTGAGCCTTTTTTACCCTGCCAATAGCAGTTCCGGTAATCGTCAATTCCGCATGTGTATCAAGGTCGCCTCCTATAACTGAAGTTCCGCAAAATTCTGCACAGGCCTGTATGCCTCTGGCAAGTTCTTCAACAAAAGAAAGCTCAGTATCTGCAGGCATGCCAATTGCCGTTAGAAGTCCTGCCGGTTGTGCTCCCATAGCTGCAATATCGCTCAGGTTTACAGCCGCAGACATCCAGCCTATCTGCCAGGGAGTCATTCCCATGGGAAAATCAGTTGTTCGATGCAGCATATCCGTAGTGATTACCAGGCAGTCTTCTCCATCAAGGGAAAGCACAGCGCAGTCATCCGGTCCTGCACCTACGAGTACCTGTTCCTGCTTTTTATCCATGCCAGCAGGAAGCTTGAAAATCTCAGATAAACGGGAAATTAAAGCACGTTCGCCAATTGAAGACACTTTCGTTTTCTTTTCTTCTTTTATTTCTCTCATTTCTTTCATTCTATTCTTTTCTCTCATTTCGCCTACTTTTTTTCTAAAAGTAATATTTTTATTCTTTTATATCAAAGAATGAGATTTATCAGGTTGAAATGCAGTGGGATGCTCTCCTTTATCTATTTTGTGTAACTTATCACGTAACACAAAGCTTATTTATTAACAAAAATTTTTTCAACACTTTCCAAAAGGTCGTTTAATATTCAGGTTTTGTATGTAACTTTTTATCGTAACTGATGTTCTTGATTTTGTTCACTCTTTTCAACTTCTGAAGCTATAAGATTTTTGTAAACTTCAAATCAGTTTGAACTTAAAATTTTGTTTTTATAAAAAGTCTAAAAGAGATATTTGAAGAAAGGAGACCATTAGCGGCTAATAAAAATCAAAAACTTGAAAGTAGATATGTTAGTAATAAACAAATATAAAATTCGAAATAAAAACAAAAATTAAAACAAACATAACTGAAATAATTATAAAACTGAATACCTCAATAAATATAAAAATCTCAATAAATAAAAAATAGCAAAGACATCGTTAGAATAGGGCTAAAACAAAGTAAGAAAGATTCAGTATCAAAAATTTAAAATCTTTTAATATACTCATTTTAAATATAATCATTTTAGACTTTAGACTCAAAATTAAATTATCTCTTCTCCGGATTCCCTGGTTCTTATTCTGACGTTTTTTAACTGTTTTTTCGCTATTTTCCCAAGTTCGTAAAGTTCCTCTCTTTCCAGGACGTTTTTTTTCCTGAGATTTTCCTGCATGCAGTATTCTGGAATTCCCTGCTGCAGCACATATATAGCTTCTTCATTTTTTATATTTTCAGAAATCCAGGAAGCTATAATAGCGATCTCATGTTCGTTTCCAATAAATTCCCTTATTAAAGTCGTTCTGAGTTCAAGCTCAGAACAGCAGGAATCTGCAATCTTAATTGTTTCTCTAATGGCTGCAACAAGTTCTTCTGGCTTTCTTTTGAGGCCATAATGTTCCTGAAATCCTGCAACTTTTGCGTAAAGCTCTGGAGGGTCCAGAGGGGCCTTTATATCAATAAAAAACTTATCAACAAGTTTTTTTTTAACCAATTCTTCTGCCATTCTGGGGTAGTAGCCATTTGTATGAATTCCAATTAAAAGCCCCAATTCCCTTGCAAATTCTGCAAGAGGAATAATTGCCTTTTGCATCAGGGGTTCACCCCCTGAGAATACAACTGCACTCACAAATGGTCTGGAACTTTTAATTTTTTCTTTTACAAATTCGAGATCTACAAGTTGTTCGTCTTCCAGAAAAGGATAGTTCTGACAATAAGGGCAGCGAAAAGGACACCCTCTAAAAAAAATAGCAACAGCAGCCTTCCCTCTCCAGTCAATAGTTGAAAAAGGGATAGAGTCTGCATAATTTACTTTCATAGTATTTACCATCACTTTAATTTTGATCTGTATATTAATTGAAAATAATATAAAAATCACAATAATAGCTAATAATAATATTTGTTCAGGTCTTGGGTAAGGATGTTAGTTTTTGTATTTGGCGCACAGAAAAATACTGGAATCTAATTTGAAAGCCAATAAAAAGACAGACAATTAAGCTCAGTTAAATTTTCGATAGGACTCGACACAAGAAATTTGTAGGAAATAGAAAAGAGGAACCCTTATCTGAGTTCCTTTGTACTGTATCTTTTCCTGTCAAGAAGTTCCTGGCGCTTTCCCCTGTTCCAGCCTTCTACAGACTGAAGATATCCTGTTATTCTTGAGAGATGCTGCACATTTTCAGACCCGCATTTAGGGCATTTATCAAGTAAGCCGGTAGCTACGTATCCTTCATCCGTACATACAGTCATATCCCTCGTAAAAGCAAAATAGCCTGTCTGGGTGTTTTTAGCAATGTGCATTGCAAGTTCCTGTAAGCCATCAGGATCAGGTTTTCCTTCCCCGAGCCAGATATGCATAATATTTCCGCCATCAACTATCGGGAAGAAAGTATGTTCATATTTTATTCTCTCAGGCAAAGAAACGTCTGCATCCGGAGGAATATGCGTGCCGTTGGTGTAGTAGATTGGCAGGTCATGTGTTTCATTTATTTCCCTGTGCGCAGCTTCCAGATCTCCTTTAATTGTAAATCCGGCTTTCTCAGCATATTCCTTATGCAGGAGGTCTGAGACTGCAAAACGCTGGGCTGTAGTTTCGGCAGGAGTTCTCGCAAGCGCAATTTCCATGCCTGTCTCTCTTGAGAGTTTCTGGGCATGCATTTTCATTTCAAACATAGCCCTGATAGCGAGTTTATATGCAGCAGGAGATTCATGGATCTGATATCCAGTGTGGTACTGGACCATTTCATTAATTCCTACTATTCCGATAGTATAAACAAGGCTATCAAAATCCACAGCCATTGCTCCTTTTTTCCCATTATTTGGGTCTTTTGGGCACTGTGCTGCAAAAGGAATTCTATTTTTCCTGATCAGGCTGTTCATCCATTTTCGTTTGATCTTAAAAACTTCAATTCCTTTATTCATAAGATTCTTAAGCTCATTAAACAGCTTTTCGTCGTCTGATTCTGCCTTATACGCTGCTCTTGGACAGTTCAGCGAGAGCACCATCCAGGAGCCCATTGAGAAGTGTTTTCCTTCCCTGAAATAGAGCTTATCTTCAAATTCTTTATCATCTGTGGGATTTGCAGAAAATTGATATGCACAGCATTGGTAACAGGAGATTCCCTCCCCTGCGCCTCTATACTCAGGAAGCTGGTTATCAAAGTAAGGAGTCCCGAATTTGGCAGCTAGTTCAAAAGTCATCCTGTATAATTCCTTATAAGTTGGAAGCTCGGGATGAGCTGAATTGAATTGTTCATCTTCCTGCATAAAGTCAGGTTCAAGTGAAATTTCGGGTTTTGGGAAACTGAAAGGCTTTCCCCAGGCATCTCCTTCAAGCATAACATCCATTAAAGCCTTAAATCCAAGCCGGACTTCTTTTTCCAATTCTCCATAAGTTTTAAGGGGGGCCTGTTTCCCATCCCAGACCTTACCCATAGCAACAATAGGAATATTCTTCCAGAGCTTTGGAACTCCAGGAGAAAGCTGCACTGAAGAAAAGACCGTTTGTCCGCCTCTTGCGCACATCATCTGCATCATTTCATAGACAAACATCTGCATAAGTTGTCTTATCTCGGTCTCTGATTTGCCTCCAAGGTAAGGCGCCATAAAAGTCAGGAAGTTATAGAAACCCTGCCCACCTGCAAAATTAGTCTGAGCTGAGCCCATAGCCTTTACTGCATGCAAAAACGCAACCTCTGCATTCTTTGCCGGTTTTGCGACACTTGACTGCGTGCCAACTCCATCAGGCATAAGACCATAATAAAAAAAGTAACGAAGATCCCAATCTTGGCAAAACGGCCTACTGCCCATGTATTCGAGATCATGGATATGAAAATCTCCATTCAAATGAAGGTCTGCAAGCTCTTTTGGCATGAGAAGAAGATTCTGTTCTTTGGACATTTTGTCGGCTTTTCTTTTATGCGAGGTTTCAGCGTTATTCAACTGGTTTGCGTTATCATTTGCTTCAAAGCCATATCCACTATCGATTTCGTATGCATCATAGACAGACGCCCCCACCCTTGTCATTATATTTCTCCATTCTATGTTCCCTCTTTCGAGCAGGATATTATTTACTATTTCTCGGATTAGAGGGCCTGAGAGAAAGTTAATATTCATTTTTTTGATAATTTTTTCTGCTTCTTTTGCAACCTCAATAGCTTCTTCTTTTGTAATCGGAGGTTTATTGTAAAAAATCGCACTCAATTTTGTTTCTTTTAGAAGCTGGTTCACAATCATGTTCCTGTCCCAATTGACCATGAAGCCGTCTGTTGTCCTGACCTTTGGAAGGGGAGAAACAGACATTCCGTCCAGGGTCTTTTGTATGGGCTGATTGTCAGATATATGGTTATCTTTGGGAAGGGAAGATGCGGAAAGCCTGTCAAATAGTTTATGTGCGGGCTTATTTTTAGATAAATCTTCATCCGGTAAGAGAATCTCGTCTGTCATTTTCTCATCTTCAATTTTATTTTTAAAGAAATCTTAAATTGTTCAAATATTCTTCAACTTTTATACTTGTGCAAAATTAATCTCACGCAAATTTTGTCACAAAGCTTCCCGAATCTTTTCTGAATTTACTTCTTCTCCATGGAACAATTCGTTATAAGTTAAAAATCTCTCATTGATCTGTAAAACAGGCGCAGTTGCAGTAAATACTCCATTAAAACGCAGTTCCGTTAGAGCTTCCGGAGTACTCATATCAGCTACTTCAAAGGATATCGCATTTTCTTTAAGGAAGTTTTTTAGTTTATTACATTTTGGACAATATTCCGTTGTGTAGACGATTATTTTTGCCATGCTTTAGACCCTCTATTTTTGATTTTATTCTATCTTACATCTTATTTTTATTTATAATGTCTGGGGAAAGAGCGCTTAGATGCCAAGTGCATCATAATACGAAAACTAAAACCCCAAATGAATTCTTATTCCTCAGCTAACCCCTATAATTTACTTAAATACAATTTTTAAAGCCTTGTCAGCAATATCGGAAAAGGTAGCCACTTCTTAACAAGTGCTGCCCTGGATATTTTTCATCTTTTTAATGAATAAACCCCTTTTT
>CAZFNE010000242.1:0-5606 GCA_964520335.1 uncultured Methanosarcinales archaeon
CTGAACAATATAAATAAGTTCGGGTTAACTTTCATTAAAAATGTGTCTCTAGAATCCGAAAATAGATTAAAAAGTAATAATATAATTTTGAGGCGTAAGGGTTAATCTAATGAATAGGTCCTGTTTTTTCTTAATCAAAATAAAATACGGGATTAAAAATTATAACAATAATGATGTAAAATAAAATTAGAGATAAACGAAATAAAAAGTAACAGGCATAGAAAAGTAAATTAAAATAATAAAAATAAAAGAGAGATTAATGCCAATACAGATTTGTTCAGATTGACAGTACAATTGACATTATACTCCAGTTTTATTTTATTTTTTTTACTTTATTTTATTTTAATTCTGGATTGCCTTTATTTTACCTATTTGTTTTTATATAACTGAAATATATCTGGATTTTGTTTCTGTGTCTATTCCTTTTGAATTCTTTACTGTTAAGCTGACGGTGTATTTTCCTGCTTTTGTATACTTATGTACAGGATTCTTCTGAGTTGAATATGTTTTATCTCCAAAGTTCCATTTCCAGGAAGTTTGATTTCCCTTACTTCTGTCAGTAAACTGGACCTTCAATTGGACCTTACCAGACCTGGGAGACGCTGAAAACTCGGCAACAGGAGTAGCAGGAACAGCAGAAGCTTTTGTAGTGCTCTCGTTCAGGGGTAATGTATAAAGCCCATATTTTCCTGTTTTATCAGATTTGTCTTTCCTGTCTGACAGGAACGCTATTTTTTTGCCGTCAGGGCTCCATACGGGCAGAATATCGGATGCCAGGTCGTCAGTTATCTGGGTTTTGTTCTTCCCATTGGCATTCATGACCCAGATCTCTTTATTTCCGGTTTTGTCAGAAACATAGAGGATTTTTCTCCCGTCAGGCGAAAAGACAGGAGAATTTTCATCTGCCTTATCAGTAGTAAGCTGGGTTTTTTGGGTTCCATTTGCATTTATTATATATATGTCTGAAGTTTTATTTTTTTCAGTCGTGTAGAGAATCTTTGCCCCGTCTGGAGTCCAGGTTTGGGCTTGCCAGGCCTGGGTTTGATGGAATAAATGCCCGTTAGATAGTGAGGTCTTATTTTTCTGCTTTAAGTCAACTATAACAAGGTTGGGAGTTTTCTGCAAGTATTCACATGCAAGCTTTGAACCATCAGGAGATAGAGCAATACCGATTACGTTGTCTATCTGGCCAATTTCCTGTTTACTGGAGCCGTCCGAGTTAATTGTTGTATATTTGCCCCCCATGTCGTCATAGGAACGAATGTACAGGATTTTTGATTTTGAGGGAAACCAGGTATAAATATAATTCTCTAAAGACCCATAGACAGTAGGAAGCAGCAGGGTCTTTTTAGTCCCATTCGGATTCATTATCCATACCCCACTTGTGCGTTCCCCTGCCTCATTAAATCTTTCTTCGATATAAGAAATTTTTTTGCCATCAGGAGCCCATGCATAATCGGAGGTAAAATTATACGCTTTATTATAAGAAACAAATCCCTTTGAATTGACAAGTTTTGTTTCTCGCGAACCATTTGAAAATACTTTGTATAAACCGTCTTCTTTAGCAAAAAGAATTTCTTTCCCGTCCGGAGCCCAAACCGGGTACTTTTGTTCAGTCCCAGACGCTATCTTCGTTATTTTTCCGGTTTCTAAAGCTGAAACAGGAGGCGCATTTAAGAATATAAATACAAAAAAACAAAACAAGATTGATAGACATACTGCTCTTGGATTAAGTTTCATATCATCCCTTATTTCTTCTAATAATTGCATTCTGGATATACTCTTGTTTCAAAAATTAACTTATCCGAAAATAATATCCTAATTACTAATTTGCGAAATAATTTATAAAGTCTTTTATTTCCTCATTTTTTAACCCTGTTAGTGGAGTGAAAGTGAGGAAATAATCCAAAATAACAATGCAGGATATAATTCAGAATAAATAATAGTAAAATAAAATTTAAAAAAAGTAATTTTCTAAAGTTGAGGTCCAAAAACAGAATAAAACTGAATTTATGAAAATTATTTAAAAAAAATAGTTAATGGGATAGCGCGGATTTGAACCGCGGTCCAAGCGTCCCAAACGCTCGAGGATGGACCAAGCTACCCTACTATCCCATAGGGGTACCTCCTCTCAAAGGAGATTATCCTTTATATAGCTTTCGTTAGAACATAGGGCTGTCGTCTCATAGAAATCCAAAAACAAATCCATTAAATTTTTTACTTGTTAGTAGTCAACCTGTATTTTTCTACTTTATTTCTTTTTTATTTTTATTTTGTCTTTTAATTTAAATTTTTATTTTTATTTGCTTAGTGCCAGCGCTTATAAATGTTATTTTCCAGACCTAAGAGATCTAGAGTCCTTCCGACCATTATATCTACCAGGTCTTCAAGGGTTTTTGGCCTTGAATAAAACCCAGGGCATGCGGGCAGGATGCTGGCTCCCGCTTTTTTAGCTTTGAGCATATTTTCAAGATGTATGAGGTTAAGGGGAGTTTCCCTGGTCATTAAAATAAGTTTTCTCTCTTCTTTAAGGCAGACATCCGCAGCCCGGGTAAGAAGGGTATCAGAAATCCCGTTAGCCACGGCAGCGAGCGTTTTCATACTGCAGGGAACGATTACCATTCCTGCGGTTTTGTAAGAGCCGCTAGCAATTGGAGCTGAAAAATCTTTCTGGGAATAACTCCAGGTTGCGAGTTTTTCTACTTCATGAGGAAAGTAATCGGTTTCGATTCTTATAATCTGGTTTGCAGCGTCCGTTAAGATCAGATGGGTTTTAATTCCATTTTCTGCAAGGACCTCAAGCAAGCGAATTCCGTACTGGACGCCTGAAGCTCCACTGATTCCCACAATTACTTCCATTATTTCTTTCTCTCCGCTTCATGTTGTTTTTCGTAAAAATCTATAAAATCCTGGACCATTTTTTCTGCAACAGAAACTATTTCCTTTATCTCATTAAGGGTAATATTCTCCTGATGCACTCCCACAACAAAAACTGCTGTCCTATGTGTAGCTTTACTCACCTGTCTTGCGCCCTGGAGGGCAAGCTGGTCTTCCCTATGCCCGGGAAGAGTTATAACTGATGAACTCGCTCTGCTGCTCTCTTTATCAAAAAGTCCGGTTGCAACAGCCCCAATATGTTCTTCTCCGCCTGTAAGTGTAAGCAGGTAATCTTCTCCGATCTTTTTTACATCAAGCTTAAGTTCTATTCTGGCAGCTTTGCGTGTAATCTGGAACAAGGCTTTGACCTCGACTTTGAGTATTTCAAAATTGGGTCTTAAATATATTAAAATTAGCAGGTTTACAGGGATTTTCTTAAACATCCAATAAATGTATAAAAAGATAAATAGAGATAAATTAGAGATCGGTAAGTTTAAACTGTTTTACGGATTTCTTTACGTCAAAATAAGATCTTGCAGCTTTTCCCACGGCAGCCGAATATTCTTTAGGGCTATATACTCCCATTCTCCAGTTGTCCATATGCGCTTCCTGAAGAATTGAAACAAAATGAGAAGCTTCATTAAGCGGGATCATTCTATTATCTGTTTTTATCATAGCTTGCATTTCTAACATTTCGGGAGTCTTTGGGATATCTACAAGCACATACTTCGAATCCACGCCTGCAAGTTCTGCAATCTCTTTTTCTACTCTCCTGATCCTCTCCCTATGCCTGAGTATAACTTTTCCCACATCTTCAAATCCAACATAAAGGGCTCGCTTATAGAGCCTGCGGGTATCAAGCTTCTTGCAGAGTTCCCCTGTATATCCTCCGGCATTTCTCATGGCTGCTATAAGATCGATATCGTCCATCTCTCTTAGCTTTCCGGGATCAAGCTCCTCATTCTCTATCATATATTCTGCTGCCCCTGAGCACATGGCTTCTGCAATTCTCGTGACGTGGTGATAATATACAGAAGTATTCATCCAGAAGCGGGAAACGAGAAGAGATTCTGCGGCTTTAAGCCCTCCCTGGTTCACAACAAGCCTGTCTTCATAAAAATCCATTTTATTTATCAAACGGTTGTAATCCACGACCCCAAAGGTCACTCCCGTATAGTGAGCATCGCGCACAAGGTAATCCATCCTGTCCACATCTATCTCGCTGCTGAGGATCTGGCCCAGAGAGGTTTCTCCTTTAATGTGTTTTGCAATATCCCTGGGGGATACCCCATATTTTTTTAAAACGTCGCCAACTTCTCCTTTCTCAAGGAGATCTTTTATATCATCGTGCCTTCGCCGCGTATATTTCTCGATAACATTTTCCGTAACATGAGAAAAAGGGCCATGCCCTATATCATGGAGAAGGGTTGCAGCCCTTATCTCAATTTTCTTGTCGTTTTCAATTGAATCCAGATTTTTTACAAGAAGAGAGGCAAGATGCATTGCTCCGAGGGAATGTTCAAAACGAGTATGGTTTGCCCCGGGATAAACAAGATTTGAAAATCCAAGCTGTCTGACTCTTCTCAGGCGCTGCATCTGAGGAGTTGCCAGCAGTTCCTGAATGAAATCGTCAAGTTCTATGTATCCGTGCACAGGATCAAGGACAACCTTCATTAATCTTTAGACAGATGTCATTATATATTGCTGTTACTATTACTTTGATAACGTAAATAATCGCAAATAATACAGAATTTGGTTTTTTGAGTTTAAGCATTCATGAATAACTTACTGAAAACAACTTTCAGAAAATCAAAAAACCTGAAAAGGTATTGTCATGATCATACTGTCAGGCGGCACCGGAACTCCGAAACTCCTTGATGGCCTCAAGGAAATCCTTCCTTCCGAGGAAATGACCGTTATTGTAAATACTGCTGAAGATCTCTGGGTTTCAGGAAATTTAATTTCTCCCGATCTGGATACTATACTTTACCTGTTCTCAGACCAGATTGACAGGAAAAAATGGTGGGGAATAAAGGACGACACCTTCAAGACATACGAACATATGCTGGAACTTGGGGTAAAGGAATGCATGAAACTTGGGGATAAAGACCGAACAACCCATATTATCCGGTCAAATCTCCTTAGAAGCGGAGTATCCCTTACGGATGCAACCTTAAAGCTTGCCTCGATCTTTGGGATAAACACAAAAATCTTGCCCATGTCCGATGATCCTGTTTCTACCTATATTGAAACTTCGGAAGGGATTATGCATTTCCAGAATTTCTGGGTTGGAAGGCATGGTGAGCCCGATGTGCTTGGAGTGGACGTAAGGGGAGTCGCTGAAGCCTCAATTTCCCAGAAAGTGCTTGAGGCCCTGGAAAAGGATGATAATGTCCTTATCGGGCCAAGTAATCCTATTACGAGTATAGGGCCAATTATTTCCCTGCCCGGAATGAAAGATATGCTCAAGAATAAAAACGTTGTAGCAATCAGTCCTATTATCGGGAATGCTCCTGTAAGCGGCCCTGCCGGAAAATTAATGGAGGCCTGTGGGCTTGAAGTCTCTTCAATGGGAGTTGCAGAATACTACCAGGATTTCCTGGATGTCTTTGTGTTTGACGAAAGAGACAGGGCAGATGAGTTTGCTTTTGAAAAACTTGGATGCCATGCAGTTCGTGCTGATACCCTGATGACTTCAACTGAAAAAAGCAAGGAACTGGCAGAAATTG
>CAZFNE010000243.1:0-5587 GCA_964520335.1 uncultured Methanosarcinales archaeon
GTATTGAGAGGCTTTATGCAAGGGGAAACTGAACTTAAAAAAGAGTTAAGCTTACTGGAAATTACCCTGGTGGGGATTGGAAATATCCTGGGAGCCGGAATCTATGTCCTTATAGGACAGGCTGCAGGACTTGCCGGCAATATGGTCTGGTTTTCCTTTTTGTTTGCAGGGATAACCGCTGCATTCTCTGCCCTTAGCTACATGGAACTTGCCTCTATGTTTCCTAAAGCCGGAGCAGAGTATGAATTTGTAAAAAGGGCTTTCGGAGAACGCATTGGTTTATTTGCAGGGTTGCTTGTGATTTATTTTGTAATAATAACCAGTTCTGCAGTTGCTCTCGGATTTGGAAGATATTTTGGGAACCTTTTTGGAATTAATGATCTGATAGGGGCATTTATCCTCTTCATTGGCCTTGGTTTTCTTATGGTTTACGGAATTAAAGAATCTGCAAGGCTGGCTATTTTAATAGCTTTTATAGAACTCTCAGGACTTCTAATAATTATATTTATAGGGCTTCCCTACCTCGGGACAGTAGATTATTTTCAGGCTCCAAGTTTTACAGGAATTTTTGAGGCTGCTACTCTTATCTTTTTCGCATTTCTGGGTTTTGAGGATATTGTGAGGTTGTCGCAGGAGACAAAAAACGCAGAGAGAGCAACCCCAATAGCTCTCCTTATTGCTATCTTTTTTACGGTGTTTCTTTATATCTGCGTAGCCGTAAGTGCTGTGAGTGTCCTTGATTATAAAGTGCTCGAGACATCTGCAGTCCCTCTCGCCGATGTTGTATCTGTTGCTCTTGGAGGTAGTGCTTTTACTCTCCTCTCCTGGATAGCTCTTTTTTCCACAATGAATACTGTACTTGTAGTGAGTCTGGGAGGTTCAAGAATTGTTTACGGAATGGCATACGGGGGTTCCCTCCCAAAAGTACTCTCAAAGGTGCATCCAAAATACAAAACTCCCTGGGTTGCCATTCTTGGAATTGCATTACTGTCCAGTCTGTTTATAGCTTTTCAAGATATAGGAATGGTTGCAAATATTGCAAATTTTATGATTTTTATTGTGTTTTTTATGGTCAATCTGGCGGTCATTAAGCTTCGTTATACTGAGCCTGAAAGGAAGCGCCCTTTTAAAATTCCTTTCCATATAGGGACTTTGCCTTTATTACCCCTGCTTGGAATTCTTTCTATTATATTCCTTTTTACTCAATTAAATAGGGAAGCTATAATTTATGGGGCCATACTTGCAGGAATCAGTATAATAATAGTTATAATTCTAACAGGAAAGAAGAAAAAAGATAACACTTCTAATTAATTATAAAATAATCCTTAAAAATGAAATATAATCCGATTTAAAAGGCGCTAATAATTAATATTTCGCAATAAAATTCGATAAAAAACTCTTTTCCAGGATCTTACCTCATTTATCCGGTTCTTTATTGTATCAAAGGCCTAATATGTGGTTTTTCAATTAAATTTTTTCCATTCATATTTTTATAATATCGGGGATTTCTTATTCTTTCTATCAAGATATAAGGCTTTCTAAGCTCTTTTAAGCAAAAAAGGCGTTTTTAAATAACTTTTATGCAATCATAAGTATTTATCATTAATATTTATTGATTTTAGCTAATTGTATATCTTAATATTAATCAATAATTAATTTTATATACCTAAAATCCTATTTCAATCGCTTTGTCTTCTGAATTACTAAATAAATGCTTATAGAAGTTACATTTAACTTTAAATCCTCTAATAATAAAAATTATTAATCAGTTATGGCATATAGTAAGGTAAGGAAGGGAAGTCTTAATTTAATGAGGGAGTAGATATGAGAAAAGAGTATTATGAATTCCCACTGGAAGATTTTGTTTCAAGGGAAGAGTTCAATAAAATCAAGAAATTTTCCAGAGATAAAGAGACCCCATTTTTAGTTATTGATCTCCAGAAGATTGAAAGAAGCTACGAAGAACTGGCCGAGCGCGTTCCTTTTGCAAAAATTCACTATGCTGTAAAGGCAAACCCTATGGATGAAGTAGTCCTGACTCTTAAGAATAAAGGGGCAAATTTCGATATCGCAACTATTTACGAACTTGAGCAGGTACTCAGACTGGGAATCGAGCCTGGAAGAATAAGTTATGGAAATACTATCAAAAAAGAGCAGGATATAGCGTATGCTTATGAAAAAGGAGTCAGGTTATTTGTTACAGATTCCGAGAGCGACTTAAAAAAGCTGGCCAGAAGAGCTCCAGGCTCAAGAATATTTTTCCGAATTCTTACTGAAAGTGAAGGAGCGGATTGGCCCCTTTCCAAGAAATTCGGCTCACATCCTGACCTTATTTATAAATTAATTTTAAAAGCTGAAAAATTAGGGCTTGAGCCTTATGGGCTATCTTTCCATGTTGGTTCCCAGCAGAGAGATATAGGGCAGTGGGACAATGCCATTTCAAAATGCAAATATCTTTTTGAAGCTGCGGCTGAAAAAGGCATCCAGCTTAAAATGATTAACCTGGGGGGAGGTTTCCCTGCAAAATACCAGGCCCAGGCTAATGACCTTGAAACCTATGCACGGGAAATCAAGCGCTTTTTACATGAAGATTTTGGAGACGAACTTCCCGAAATTCTTATCGAGCCAGGCCGGTCGCTTGTCGCAAATGCAGGCGTAATTGTTAGTGAAGTTGTAATGATTTCCAAAAAGGCCAGATTTAACCAGTATAAATGGGTTTACCTGGATATCGGTAAGTTCGGGGGCCTTATTGAAACCCTTGATGAGGCCATCAAGTACCCAATCTTTTGTGATAAAAAAGGCTGTGCAGAAGAGGTAATTCTTGCAGGGCCGACCTGCGATAGTATGGACATCCTTTATGAACACCACAAATATAAATTCCCCCATACAATGCGGGAAAGCAACAGGGTCTATGTCTTTACGACAGGAGCGTACACTCAAAGTTACAGTTCAGTATCTTTTAATGGCTTTCCGCCGCTCAAATCTTACATTCTTAAAAATCCTGACGCTCAGATAGCCAATTGAAGAGATTAAAAAGAAAAAAACATAAAAATAAAAAACATAAAAATAAGATTTCAAAAGATTTTCCAATCTTTCTAATCTTTCTAATCTTTCTAATCTTTAAAATTTTTTACTTTAATTTCTGAATTTCTATTTTCATAATTTTTTTAATTTCTTTCTTTTTTATAGTAAAAACTAAAAAAGCATACTGAAATTCAACCCCCAATTCCTATGCCTTTTCTTTGCAAAACAAACCAGGTAGTTAATACAAGAGCTCCACAGACAACAGCAATAGCTCCAAGTATAGGGACTTTATCTGTCCAGTCCAGAGAAATCAGCCACATACCTGCAGCTCCGAGTGTGAAATAAGTGAAGATTAGCAAAGAAGAAGCAGATCCAGTATCCTTATTGACCTGTTCCAGTACAAGATTATTGCTTGGAGGCCGGCTAAGCCCTATAGAAAACGTTATGAGGAACATGGGAAGGGCAAAATTCCAGGGCCCGTGCTGTCCAGTAAGGAGAAGGAAAATTCCCCCAAGCAGGATTCCTGTAAAACCAAGCGTCATCAAATGCTTTGACCCAAGCAGGTTTCTTAATCTAAGACAAAAGAAAGAGCCAACCATAATTGCAAGGGCATTGAAAGCAAAGAAATAACTGTAGTTCTTCTCGGTGAGCCCGAATTCATTGATGTATATTGCAGAAGAGCCTCCAACAAAACTGTAAAGAGGAAAAAGGCTTGCTGACATTATAAGCACCATTACCAGATAGAGGGGATTGAGCATAAGTCTCCCGTAAGCATGCATAATCCTGGAAAAAGGAACTTCTGATACCGAAGTAAGCGTTTCAGGAAAACGGGATACCCCAATTATTCCTATTCCTCCCATTAAAGCCTGCAAAATAAAGATCCAGGGCCAGGAAAAGTTAGTAAGGACCCAGCTTCCAATCACAGGGGCAAGCATAGGGGCAAGGGCCATAATCACGGCTATATATGCCAGGATTCTTTCCCTTTCCTTTCCTGAAAAGATATCCCTTGTCATTGCCATAGAAATCGAAGAACTGGCAGCAGCTCCTGCGGCCTGCAATATTCGGGAAAGAATAAGCACGAGGGCATTTGAAGCCAGAGCGCAGCAAAAACTTGCAATTATGAATACCGTAAGTCCGAAAAGAAGAGGCTTGCGGCGGCCAAACCTATCTGAAATCGGCCCGTAAAAGAGCAGGAAAAAGCCATAAGTGACAAAAAAACAGACCAGAATAAGGTTGATAACAGACAGAGGCTGGTTCCAAGCTGCAGCTAGAGAAGGTATTGCAGGCAAAATCATATCTGTTGACATTGCGGGAAAAGCTGTCAGAAGCGCCAGCATAGGTATAGTTACCTTTAAATTGTTTTTCAAATATGTATTTGAATTCCTGGAAAAATCTCCGTTTAGCTCCTTTTCCACTTTGTTCTTTTTGTACTGAAAACTCATAGCAAAGTCCTTTCGTCTACATAAATCACATAAAAATTATAATTAAAACACATAATAAATATAGTATTTAAGCAAGCAGAAGTAGTTTATAAAAGTTTTGTTTATAAAAATTATATGATCCTGGTTTAAATTCAAACGAAGAAGTGACAATCCTGTGAGAAACTTACGAATATATGGAACCCCACCTTTTAAATTTGCAGTAATTCATGGAGGCCCGGGAGCTTCTGGAGAAATGGCCCCTGTAGCAAGGGAGCTCTATTCTAGCAAAGATATACCGGGAGGTATACTTGAGCCTCTTCAAACTGTAAATTCTCTTGAGGGCCAGATCCTTGAACTAAAAAGTATTCTGGAAAAACATGGGTCTGTTCCCTTAATATTAATCGGATTTTCCTGGGGTGCGATGCTGAGTTTCATTTTTACTGCCAGGTACCCGCAGCTTGTAGAGAAACTTATACTCATTGGAAGCGGCCCTTATGAAGAAAAATACTCTGAAGGTATAATGGATATTCGAATAAGCCGCTTTGGAAAGGAAGATTTAAAAAATTACCTTCACCTTTCTGAGCTTTTAAACAGCCCTTCTGATAAAGTTTCGGTAATGAACAAAAACTCGGTCTTCTGTAGCATTGGAAAGCTCATTTCTAAAGTCGATGCTTATGACCCCCTTCCTTATGAAGAAGAATTGCTCGAATGTGATTATGAGATTTTCAAAAATGTATGGCAAGAAGCCAGGGAATTAAGAAAAATCGGAAAATTGCTTGAGCTGGCAAAGGAAATCCAGTGTCCGGTTGTTGCAATTCACGGAAATTATGATCCTCACTCTTATGCAGGCGTTAAAGAGCCTCTTTCGCAGGTTTTGATAAATTTCAGGTTCATTCTAATGCAAAAATGTGGGCACAAACCGTGGATTGAAAGAGCAGCGAAAGAAGAGTTTTACAGGATTCTCATGCAGGAAATCAAGCAACTTAAATAAAACAAGGACAAATAGAAATCGAGCTCATAAAATAAACGAAACTTTTTAGAGAATTTTATATATTATATTTTAATTCTGATTAATTAATTTCGATTAGTTAATTTCCACTAATTAATTTCCATTAATTAATTTCAATTTATCAATTTCAATT
>CAZFNE010000244.1:0-2549 GCA_964520335.1 uncultured Methanosarcinales archaeon
GGCAGGGCATCTTTCATTACGGGACAGAGCGCTTTCCGGACAGGCCTGAGTAAAGTAGGTATGCCTGGAGCAAAGCTTGGAATCAAACCCGAAGATCCCACTATAGCCGAATTATTAAAGCCTCTTGGCTATGCTACAGGCCAGTTTGGAAAAAACCATCTTGGAGACCTGGACGAACATCTACCCACCAACCATGGTTTTGATGAGTTTTTTGGAAACCTTTATCATTTGAATGCTGAAGAAGAGCCGGAAAATCGGGATTACCCTCCAAAGGAAGACTTCCCTAATTTCCTGAAGAATTATGGGCCAAGGGGGGTAATTCATAGTTATGCAGATGGGCGCATTGAAGATACAGGTCCCCTGACCAGAAAACGCATGGAAACTGTAGATTTGGAATTTCTCGATGCGGCAATTGATTTTATCAAGCGCCAGCATGAAGAAGACAAACCTTTCTTTGTCTGGTTCAATACTACCTGGATGCATTTCAGGGTTCATATCCCGGAGAACATAAGGGGACAGTCCGGGCGTTGGCAATCTGAATATCATGATGCTATGATTGAGCACGACAAGCAGATAGGCGTCTTGCTTAATCTACTTGATGAGCTTGGCATCGTAGAAGATACCATTGTTGTTTACAGTACTGACAACGGCCCACATATGAATACCTGGCCTGATGCAGCTATGACTCCGTTTCGCAACGAGAAAAATTCCTGCTGGGAAGGAGCTTTCCGGGTCCCGGAAGTAATGCGCTGGCCAGGGAAAATTCAGGCGGGCAGTATTTCTAATGAAATAGTGAGCCATCTTGACTGGCTGCCAACTTTACTTGCAGCAGCAGGAGAACCTAACATCAAAGAGAAGCTGAAAGAAGGGTACAAAGCAGGAGACAAAGAGTTCAGGGTGCATCTTGATGGTTATAACCTGCTTCCCTACCTCACCGGCCAGGATAAGAAGTCTCCACGCACTGAATTCTTTTATTTCTCAGACGATGGAGACCTGGTAGCTCTCAGGTATGATAATTGGAAAATGGTCTTTATGGAGCAGCGCGTCATTGGAACCCTACGAATCTGGGCTGAACCTTTTATCCCTCTGAGAGTTCCAAAAATCTTCAACCTGCGTACTGATCCCTATGAGAGGGCCGATCAAACCTCCAACACCTACTACGACTGGTTAATCGATCATGCCTACTTAGTAATACCTGCTCAAGGGATTGTAGGAGAATTCTTGGCAACGTTCAGAGAATTCCCTCCCCGCCAGAAAGCTGCAAGCTTTACTATAGACCAGGTTATGGAAAAGCTCTTGCAGGGAATTGGAAGTACCTGATTGTGAAGTCCCAGATCTGAAATATTCCACTTAGATGAGATAGCTAAAAATAAAACAGACAAATAGAAGATAGATAGGTAGACTATCCTTAAGTGGAATCAAAAACAAATTTTCAGGTTGGGAACTTTAAGAGAGATTAATTTGAGGTTTTACTTCAAGCCGGAAATCTCAAATGATTTCAAAAGGGGATACTGGTGGAGATTTTTATGAGACATTTTCTTTGTACCCTAAAGTGGCAGGAAAGGAGCTCCGTTTAGCTCAGGCGATCTTTCAACAGGAATGTCAGTAGCCTCCCTATCCCACAAACCCGGATGTTA
This sequence comes from uncultured Methanosarcinales archaeon, assembly GCA_964520335.1. Lineage (GTDB taxonomy): Archaea > Halobacteriota > Methanosarcinia > Methanosarcinales > Methanosarcinaceae > Methanosarcina. Next base: position 1,638 of record CAZFNE010000244.1, read on the forward strand.
TGATCATGATATAGTCATGGCAATGGTAAGTCTCACATGGTTAATGGTTATAAGGGAAGAGAATAAACGGGTTAAAAAACCGATAGAAGATATCTCAACAAGAAGAACAAACAACTATCCCAAAAAAACAAAAGAAAACACAGAAATGAAATTAATGCAGGAAAAAAACAGGAAATGAGGAAAATAAGGGTTTATGCCTAAAATAGATTGCATTTAAAGGGCAGATGCACAGGAAAACAAAGGCGGTTATCTTGACCTCAGAAATTGCCAGTTTCTTCATGGCTTTTACAGTGTTGCTCTTTATTTTCGGACTTATTTCTCAGAGCGTGTCTTAAATTAAATTTGTTTCTAGAATTGAGATCTAACGCAAGTAAATGATTATTTGAATATTAAGATAACATCTAAGAGAAGTGAGATTTCTAAAAAGGACTCTAGATTACGAGCAAATAGAGAATAACTACTTATATTCTGGACAACAATATTAAATACCTTTTATTAAATTATATTTTTCTTAAATTGGCCTGTAAATTGGGCGAACTTCTAATCTAACTAGATTTTGGGGGTAAAGAATGAAAAGAAAATTGATGGCTTCTTTGTTAGTACTATGTTTGTTTTTTTCTGTTGGTTTAGCACATGCACAAATCTTGGGATCGGAGTGCGAACCCATAACGTTCAATAACGTTTCACCTGATACTTTTGAGTGCATGAAGAAAAAGCTTCAGGATTACGGCATATATGTCCCGCCTGGAAACATGGGGGAACTTTCTGGCCAAGGAATCACCGCCGTATTTGGATGGGATGAACATTCCAATCTTACTGTAAAGATTACACAAAAACCCTTTTTTGTCAGCTGTGAAACTGCAACCAACGAATTGGCAAAATTCGTAAAAGAATGCCAGGGTTCGTGAAAAA
>CAZFNE010000244.1:2649-5571 GCA_964520335.1 uncultured Methanosarcinales archaeon
AAATTTATTACTTAATTTAACTTTTTAATTGACTTAAATACAAAACTAATTTAGAGAGTATTAAGCATGAAGGCTGCTTAAAAGAAAAACCTGCAGACACTTTTTGAGTTTACAAGTGAACTTTACGATTAACCGTAGATTAAGCCATCCATTGACAAAGTATAAAGAAGCTGAAACTCCCATGCTCATGATAAGGCAATAAAATAATTTCTTTTTGAGTTGCTTTCTAAAATAAAATGTCCTCAATCATAATGCTACAAACAATATGAAGTAAAATGTTTCTTCTCTATGTTTCTTCTTCTCCAGTTTTATAACGCTTAATGCCTGATACCACTTAATGTCTTGCTAGCTAATGTCAAAAACTTTTATTTCTTGATCACCTATTAAGCTCTGAATCATTATGTGCTGATGGAAGCTACTAAAGACTATGTGTAAGAATTAAATTTCCATGACACTAGATTTTATCATACTAATTAGACCCAGTAAAAAGCCTTTCCAGTAAAAGAGTCAATTTTATACACTGCCAAGTTATTTATTCCTTTATTTTTTATTTCTTCCCTTGTTTTGCTGGGATTATGTATTCGAGAATAGAGATTCTCGACGTTCCGAAAATCCAAAGCGGTTTTAATAAGTTAAGAAAGCTTTTCTGAATTACGATTGAAAATTTTAAGAACTTAGTTGGCTGCAAGATTTATAGGTTAATGGAAAAATTAGGAAATTTAATAAAAAAATTCTCTGAAGCTTGGATAAGTAAAAGGGCAAATGAAGCTTCTATTTCTGTTGAAAAGCCAATTTTAATTGAAATGGAATTCTAAGGTTAAGAGTAAAATTTAGGTGTTGGAACAAATATTTGAGGGAAGTTTTTATATTTTGTCGTGCATGCTAAATAATGGGTATAATGAATAATAGGGGCCATAGATGAATACAAATAACCAATCGATACCAGCCAAGATCTTACTTTACAGCACTGCCGCAGTTGTCCTGACAATAGGAATGCGGGAAATCGGGAGCATACTCACAACCCTTTTTCTTTCACTTTTTGTTGCACTTCTTTTTACTCCCCCTACACGCTGGCTCAAAAGAAAGGGAGTTCCAGGTGGATTGAGTGTCTTTATAGTACTGTTTTTAGCTCTTTTAATCTTTGCAGTTTTAGGAATAGTGGTACTCGGGGGAGCTATACAGTTTGGGAATCAGCTCCCTCTTTATCAGGATACTTTAATTGCTCTTATAGACAGCCTTACCGGGTATATCCCCCAATATCAGGGGTTTTCCCTGCAATCTATTCTTCGCAGTATGGTTGCAATTACAACAGCTTTTATGATAAGTGTCATTAACGGAATTCTAAATACAGGCACAACGGCAGGAGTTATTTTACTTACGGCTGCATTTTTGCTCATCGATGCAGTTAATATCCCTGAAAAAGTTCAGAAAGAAACACAAAAACAGACTGAACTTCAAATAAGGCTGAGCAGGTTTGGGAGTAATGTTTTGAATTTTATTATCATAAGAACTGAGACCAGCCTTGTAATAGCTATTGTAGTCACTGTATTTCTACTAATAGGGAAAATTAACTTTGCAATTCTCTGGGGCGTTTTGATATTTTTATTGAGTTATATTCCTTATATAGGGCTCATTATAGCTGCTATTCCCCCTACAATGCTTGGACTCTTCCAGTACGGGCCCGTAGGAGCCCTGGCTGTTATAATAATGATCCTAGTTGTAGATGCCCTTGCAGAAAACCTTGTTTTTCCTTCCCTTGCAGGAAAAGGGCTCAACTTATCCCCTGCTGTTTTATTCCTTACTTTGCTTTACTGGAACTTTGTCCTTGGGCCTATAGGAGTTCTGCTTTCCGTCCCTCTCACTATCTTCGTAAAAATTATACTTGAGAGTTTCGAACAAACTAAATGGCTTGCCAGATTAATGGGGCCAACCGAAAAGATTGAGGAAGAGTCTCCTGTAGAACTCACATAACCTTCTATAAAAAACGCATGAGAGTCTTGCAGGGGATAAGAATCTGACTTTTATAATTCTAATTCTTACTCGCTAATATTACTTTTAATATTTTATAAAAATGAAAAAAAATAAAAATGATAAAAATTTTAGAATTAACTCTAAACCTATTTTAAATTAAATCCTAAAATGTTGAAAAAAGTTATTCAGATTTAAAACTAATTTAAGAAATAGAAAAGAACAAAGATCTACAGCTAAAGGATAAAAAGAGAGAAAAATTTTTATATTTTTGTAGAGTGTGCTTATTACCGGGTAAAAATAATAAGGGGGGCAAATACGGACACAGATAAGCAGTCAATACCGGCTAAAATTTTGCTTTATTGCATGGCATCAGTGGTCCTGACTATTGGGATGAGGGAAATAGGTTCTATACTTGTGCCTGTTTTTTTCTCTATTTTTGCTTTTCTAATCTTTTCTCCTCTTATTCGCTGGCTGCAGAAAAAAGGGGTACCTGGTTCGATTAGTATAGGGCTGGTAATTCTTTTCTTCATAATAATCGCCCTTATGGCAGTAATTCTTGTTGCAGCTTACCTGTTCCAGTTAAGTGGCCAGATTCCTGGCTATCAAATTCAGCTTCTTAAAATTCTTGAAAACTTTAACTGGAATTTGCCTCCACGCTTGTCCTTCATAAACGAATCTTCGTTTGAAGAAATCCTGCGGGATATAGGGGCCTTTACACTAGGGGTAACTGCGGGGATTCTTACAGGGACTCTAAATGTAGGGACTACAACTTTGCTTATTATTATTACAACAATATTTTTGCTCCTAGACGCTGCCGGAGCTCCTGAGAAAGTGCAGAAAGAAATCGAAAACCAGCCTGTTCTGCTTTTACGAGTTACTGAATTCGGGAAAAGCCTTGTGAATTATATTCTTATCAGGACTGAAACAAACCTGATCGGAGGGATTGGAACT
>CAZFNE010000245.1:0-5561 GCA_964520335.1 uncultured Methanosarcinales archaeon
TAACAATAATAGTGTCTCCAGGTAATGAATTATTTACTGCTTCCTGGATCGATTTAAAATCAGCATCTGAAACATTACTGCCTACCCTAATTTCCCTGGCAGATGCCGGCCCATAAACACAGACTAAAAGAAGGATAAAAATTACTGGAAAAATCATTAGTTTATTTCCCCACAATTTTACCAACGCCTTTTACTTTCCCCTTTAAATTAAAAATTAAGTTAATAAAGCCTTAAAAAACCATTTTTTACCATAAAAGTTCTTGTTTTTAGGATTATATAGATATTGCTTCCTCCAGTTGGAAAATATGGCATGTTAGGAAGTCATTTGGAGCAAAAGGCCTAAATATATTTTTTATTTCATTCTTTTACCTTTTATGCTTTTAATACTGAATTCAATCCGGAAAAAAGTTAGATATTTCAAATATGGATAAAAGTTTTTAATATAACAGTTCCTTACCTATTTATGAGAATAAACTACTTTATCAGGGACTTTTAAAGTCATTCTTTAATTCTTTAATAATTTTATTTCCCTGTTTTCTTTTATTTTATGCATAAATTATCATCACCAGTTGTAAGGATAGAAGTTTCATTACTGGATATCTTGTAGGAATAAAAATTTTAAAAATCTTTTTCAGTCTTACAAATTTAGCTAAGTAAGTTATAGTCCAAAATTTCCAATTGTTGGGGCATTTCAAAATTCATGTGAATTCAAAAGGGGGCTATGTATATGGAAGATAAGGATACTTTATCAAATCAAGTAGAGATAAAGGAAGGGGAGATAAATTCAGAATATGATGTCATTATTATAGGAGCAGGGCCTGCAGGCATGTTTGCAGCATATGAAATTGCCGAGGCGGAGCCTAAATCATTAAAAATCCTGATAGTTGATATGGGCAGGGACATAGATGAAAGGCTCTGCCCAATGAAATCTCAGACTTACTGCATGCACTGCACTCCATGTGATATTATGTGTGGAGTAGGGGGCTGCGGGACTTTTTCCGATGGAACACTTAACCTCAGGCCTGATGTGGGAGGAGATCTTGCAGCCCTGACAGGTGACCAGACATCAGCCTGGGAACTCGTAGAAAGGGTAGACAGAATCTTTCTTAAATTCGGAGCTCCGCAGCAGGCTCTTCTGACAACAGGGCCTGAAATCGAGGAACTGAAGCGCAGGGCAGCATCGGTTGGAGCGCGTTTTATAGAAATAAAACAGAGGCATATAGGGTCGGATAATGCGCCTGCGGTTATTGGGCGCTTTAAACAGGCCCTTGTTAATAAAGGGGTGGATTTTCTGCTTGAAACCGAGGTAGAAGATCTGCTGGTTGAAGATGGCATCTGCAAGGGAATTCTCCTTTCAGAAGGAAAAACGATTAATGCGCGATACGTACTTCTATGCCCTGGCAGAAGAGGGTATTCCTGGGTTTCGGAGATGATCCAGAAGCATGAAATAAAAGCCCGATACGGAGGAATCGATATTGGAGTAAGGGTAGAAGTTCCTGCAATAGTTATGGACCCTGTAACCAATATAAATCGTGACCCCAAATTCCATATTCAGAGCCGGCGTTATGATGACTTTGTCCGGACGTTTTGCACCAATAAACGAGGTTTTGTTGTAAAAGAAGAGTATGAAGACTTTATTGCAACAAACGGGCATTCCATGGCAAATACCGAATCGGAAAATACTAATTTTGCTTTCCTTGTACGAATCGAGCTTACAGAGCCTATAGAAAATACCACTCAATATGCCCGCTCAATTGCAAAACTTGCGACCACAATCGGAGGAGGAAAGCCTGTTTTGCAGCGCATGGGAGATCTCAGGCGAGGACGGAGATCAACAAAAGAACGCCTTGCAAGAAACCTTGTTGTAAATACCCTTAAAGACGTTACACCAGGCGATATTTCAATGGCTCTGCCCCACAGGATAGTTATGGATATTATTGAAGGGCTGGAAATTTTAAACGAAATTATCCCCGGGGTTACTTCAGATTCAACTCTCCTTTACGCGCCTGAAGTAAAATTTTATGCCATGCACCTGGAAGTTGACAGGAAAATGGAAACAAGTATCGAAAATCTTTTTGCTGCAGGAGACGGAGCAGGCCTTTCAAGAGATATAGTTAATGCGGCTGCAACCGGACTTATGGCTGCTGAAGGAATAATACAGAAAGAAAGGCCAGTGCGGAACGTGGGCCCAGAAAAAGAAGAATTGGATGCAAAAATTTGAAACAGTAGAAAGAGCCAAGAATATAGAAAATCAGGGAGAAGGTTAGGAGATAATTTAGAAACTAGAAAAATGAAAACTGAAGGTTGAATGCGGAAAGTGTAAAATGAAAAACAGCTATAAAATTTTAAAAAACCAGAGAATTAGAAAATTAGAAAATTAAAAAATTAGAAAATTAAAGAATTAGAAAAGTAGTTTTAGGAAGAGAGATTGCGTTCCCATCCAAAAAAGCCTGGAAGTTCTGAAAGACAATTTCAATGCTCAGCTTTTTTCTGGAAAGAGAGATTATGCATCTCGGGGTTGAGAGTTCTTTATTTATCCCTTATTTTTACGGTAGATCTTATTGGAGTAGGCGTTTACTAGTGGGGTGTTCAAGGGATGAGAACGCAATTTATACTATGCACTTATCATATATAATATTTTTAACAACTAATATTATCTTATACGTCTACTGCTTACTTTATCGTGCTAATTCTTAGTTTATCTGGTTAATGTTTTATTACCAATATAATGTCGGAAAATGAAAATCCAAATTTAAATTCAAAACTTGTAGTTTAAACTGCAATGTTTAGAGTATCCGATTAGTTTGTATTCGTTCCTATCCTTTCTATTTTTTGAGATTTTAACGTAATAATCTTCCGACTTCTTATATTATAAAAAATTTTCTGCTTTCAAGGAGGAGATTTTAGTTTTAAACACTCGTCATGTATAAAATTAGAAATAATGATAAAAAATTAAAAATTATTACTTTTTATATAAAATAGATTCTCAATTTACATATTTAAAAAACATAAAAGATTTAATGATTAAAATATTGAAATAAATAAACAAGTCTTATTATTTGAGAACGATTATGCTGGAAGACTGCCGGATGGAAGAAGTGGATAAAAAAGAGCTTAGTGAGCGAGATATCTGTACGAAATTCATTACGCCTGCAATTAAAAAAGCCAACTGGAAAGAACGTCAGATAAGGGAAGAAGTTGAACTTACAAAAGGCAGGATTATTGTTAAAGGTTCAAGTACAGACAGAGGGAAACCAAAAAGAGCCGACTATATCCTTTCTTATAAACCTAATATTCCTCTTGCAGTTGTTGAAGCTAAAAAGAATACGCATTCTATAGGGGATGGAATGCAACAGGCTCTTATGTATGCGGAAATGCTGGATATACCGTTTGCTTTTAGCTCTAATGGAGATGCTTTCCTTTTACATGATCGAACGGGTACTCTGGGAAAGGTAGAAGAAGAAATTCCTCTGGATAAGTTCCCTTCTGTGGAATTTCTCTGGCAGAAATATTGCGAATGGAAAGGGCTTGATGAAAGTACACAAAAAGTAGTCACGCAGGACTATTTCGTTGACCAGCAGAAGTCACTTAGATATTACCAGCGCATAGCAATTAATCGTACAGTTGAGGCAATTGCAAAACGCCAGGACAGAATTTTGCTTGTTATGGCAACAGGTACGGGGAAAACACTTACAGCTTTTCAAATTATCTGGAGGCTCTGGAAGGCTGGAGTGAAGAAAAGAATTCTTTTTTTGGCAGATAGAAACATTCTTGTTGACCAGACAAAGATTAACGATTTCAAGCATTTCGGGCAGGCAATGACGAAAATTAGAAACCATGAAGCTGAGAAATCATATGAAATTTATCTATCTCTTTATCAAGCAGTTTCGGGAACCGAAGAAGAGAAAAATATCTACAAACAGTTTTCTCCGGACTTTTTTGACCTTGTAATTATTGATGAATGCCACAGAGGAAGTGCAGCCGAAGATTCTGCATGGCGAGATATTCTTGAGTACTTCTCTTCTGCAACACATATAGGGCTGACTGCAACTCCAAAGGAAACAAAAGATATCTCAAATATTCATTATTTCGGAGAACCGATTTACACCTATTCCCTGAAACAGGGAATTGAAGATGGATTTCTTGCTCCTTACAGGGTTATCCGAATAGATCTTGACAGGGACCTTGCAGGCTGGCGACCCGAAAAGAACAAGGTTGATAAATACGGTAAACTTATTGAAGACAGGATTTACAACCAGAAGGACTATGACAGGGATCTTGTACTTGAAAAGAGAACCGAACTTGTAGCAAAGAAAGTCACGGAATTTTTGCGGGTCAATAACCGCTTTGACAAAACCATTGTTTTTTGCGAGAATATCGATCACGCAGAGCGCATGCGGGGATTTCTAGTTAATGAAAACCCGGATCTTGCAGGCGAAAACCGGAAATATGTTATGCGGATTACCGGCGATAATCCAGAAGGGAAAGCCGAGCTCGATAATTTCATAAGCCCAGAAAGCCGCTATCCAGTGATTGTAACTACCTCAAAACTAATGAGCACAGGCGTGGACGCTCAGACCTGTAAGCTGATAGTACTTGACAAGCGTATCCAGTCAATGACCGAGTTTAAGCAAATAATAGGCAGAGGCACCCGAATAAATGAAGATTATGGAAAATTCTTTTTTACTATAATGGATTTCAAAAAGGCTACTGAGCTCTTTGCTGACCCTGATTTTGATGGGGATCCCGTAGAAATATATAATCCAGGGCCAGGAGGACATACAAGAGATTTTGAGGGAGAATCAGGCAGACAAAAGTACTTTGTAGATGACGTGGATGTTGACATAGTTTTAGAAAGGACGCATTATTATGGGCCTGATGGGAAACTGATTACAGAGTCTATGAAGGATTATACCCGAAAAACTCTGCTAAAGGATTTTGAATCCCTTGAATCTTTTTTGAAGCACTGGAACGAAGCTGAGAAAAAACAGGCAATTCTTTCTGAACTTGAAGAAAGGGGAATTTTGCTCGATGCCCTGGGAAAAGAGGTAGGAAAGGATCTAGACCCCTTTGATATGATTTGCCATGTTGCCTTTGGCCGCCCACCCCTTACGAGAAAAGAAAGGGCAGAAAAGGTTAGAAAGAGCAATTATTTTAGCAAATATGAAAAGAAAGCCCAAGAAATCCTTTCTTCATTGCTAGACAAATACTCAGAAGATGGAATTGAAAACCTTGAAAACATAAACGTGCTAAAAGTACAGCCTTTTGACAGGATAGGGACTCCTCTTTAGATTGTGAAACTCTTTGGGGGCAAGAAGAACTATCTTACAGCAGTTCATGGGCTTGAGTCTCAGCTCTATACACTGGAAGTTTGATTCGAAGGACTTATGTGGGATTACAAAATATTTGATGCCAGTTATTTTCTAACATTTATTTTTCTAACATTATCTAATCGGATAAAACGGATAAAAAATGGATAAATTTTCTGCGGGAAAAAACATGTCTCTGGATACTACAGTCAAAACGATTCAGGATATCATGCGAAAAGATGCAGGCGTGGA
>CAZFNE010000246.1:0-5557 GCA_964520335.1 uncultured Methanosarcinales archaeon
TAGGAAGGGTATTAATAGAGGAAGCTGTTAATGGGGGAAACCAGAGATCAAGTTTCTATTTTACTACATCTCAGGGCTGCAGGCCTTATTAAAGGTTTTATCAGGAGATACACCCTCTCGCAATTTTACTAGAAAAACCTCCTAGGCTTAAGGAACATCGGATATGATTGACAGGAAAGAAATTAAGGGAATTATAGAAGAATACTACACGCACGCTGATAAAATAAAAGTAGGAACTATTGGCTCTCATTCAGGGCTTGATATCTGTGATGGGGCAGTGGAAGAGGGCTTTAAGACCCTTGCAGTCTGCCAGGCTGGAAGGGAAAAAACATACAGTGAATACTTCAAGGCCCAAAGGGATGCCTACGGAAGGATAGAAAGAGGTATAGTTGACAAAACCGTAGTTTTTAAGAAGTATTCTGAAGTTTTGCTTCCGGAAAATCAACAGAAACTTCTTGATGAGAAAGTACTCTTCGTACCTAACCGTTCTTTTACTTCATACTGCAGTATAGATGAAATAGAGGAGGATTTCAGAATACCTCTGGTAGGAAGCCGGAATCTTCTCAGGAGTGAAGAACGCAGCGAACAGCAGAGCTATTACTGGATTCTCGAAAAGGCTGGACTCCCTTTCCCTGAGAAAATTGAGTCCCCGCAGGACATCAACGAACTGGTTATGGTCAAGCTCCCTCATGCAGTTAAAAAACTTGAAAGAGGATTTTTTACAGCTTCAAGCTACAAGGAATACCTTGAGAAGTCGCAGGTCCTTATAAAACAGGGGGTAATTACTGAAGATGCCCTTGAAAATGCTAGGATTGAGCGCTATATAATAGGACCTGTATTCAACCTGGATATGTTTTATTCTCCAATCGAGCCTAAAATGAGCAAGCTTGAGCTTCTTGGCATTGATTGGCGCTTTGAGACCAGCCTTGACGGGCATGTCAGGCTCCCCGCGCCTCAGCAAATGGCCCTGACCGAACATCAGTTAACTCCTGAGTATACAGTTTGCGGGCATAATTCTGCAACCCTCAGGGAATCCTTGCTTGAGAAAGTCTTTGAGATGGGAGAACAGTATGTAAAAGCTACTCAGGAGTATTATGCCCCGGGAGTTATAGGGCCTTTCTGTTTGCAGACCTGCGTGGACAAAGACCTGAACTTTTATATTTACGATGTTGCCCCAAGAGTAGGGGGCGGGACAAATGTACATATGTCAGTTGGGCATTCTTATGGCAACTCCCTCTGGAGAAAGCCCATGAGCACGGGCAGAAGACTGGCCTTTGAGATAAGAAGAGCGCTGGAGCTTGAGAAACTTGACCAGATCGTCACATAAATTTATTAAGGCTTTCCGGCATTACTAGATATAAATTATGCAGATACCGTAAGTTTTAAAAGGATATCCAGAATCTGCAAGCTTTAAGTAGGGAGAAGAGTCCCACAACAGAGCTTGCCGGATTTTTTATTAATTTGGATTTATATTTTGGCTATTAAAGTCTCTTGAGCTTTTTGAGCTTTTAAAGATCTCTCCGTGAATCAATTGCTTTAAGAGAGAAGTTTAAAAAGATAGACTAAAACAAACCAGGCCTAAAACTTAAAAAGTTGTGAAAAAAGCCTGGATTTAAATATCAATTATTAAGATAAACTGTATAAATTATTACTAAATTAAATTGATAGGAATTTAGAGCCAGCAGCTTAAAATTCCAGAATTTAAGGCTTGAAAGCTGCAAGTCTGCAGGAAAAAATAATGCAAAATTCTTACATTACAGATTACGCTACAGATTTTAAGAATAAGGATTTCAGGAAAATCCCTATCTTAGATTATCACACTTTACCGGAGGAAATTACAACTTGAGTCAGCCCTGTGTTAATATCGGCATGGTAGGTCATGTCGACCATGGAAAAACCACATTAGTTAGAGCCTTATCAGGCGTGTGGACAGATACGCATAGCGAAGAAGTAAAAAGAGGAATTTCTATCAGGCTAGGGTATGCAGACTCTCCTTTTATGAAATGCCCTAAATGTCCTGAACCTCAGTGTTATACCGTAGAAAAGACCTGCCCCAATTGCGGAGAGCAAACTGAAGAACACAGGACTGTATCATTCGTAGACGCCCCGGGGCACGAAACCCTGATGGCAACCATGCTCTCAGGTGCTGCAATTATGGATGGTGCAGTCCTTGTAATTGCTGCAAATGAAGATTGTCCGCAGCCCCAGACAAAAGAACATCTTATGGCTCTGGATATAATCGGAATTCAAAATATTGTCATAGTTCAGAATAAAATAGATCTTGTATCCAGAGAGCGCCTCATTGAAAATTATCATCAGATTAAAGAGTTTGTTAAAGGCACTGTTGCTGAAAACGCTCCTATAATCCCGGTTTCAGCACAGCAAAATATCAATATCGATATTCTGATTGATGCTCTGGAAACTCAGATTCCGGCTCCTGTGCATAAGGTTGACAAGCCTGCAAGTATGCTTATTGCGCGGTCTTTTGATATTAACAAGCCAGGGGCTTCAATCGAAGAAATTCGCGGAGGAGTAATAGGTGGAACTCTTACTGAAGGAGTACTTCACCCTGGAGACGAGCTTGAGATAAGGCCAGGAATTAAGGTCACGACTGAAGGAACCACACGCTGGATCCCTATTTTGACAACTGTTTCCTCTATCTTTGCAGGCTCAACAAAAGTCGAAGAAGCAACTCCCGGAGGACTTCTTGCTGTTGGGACTTATCTTGACCCTACCCTTACAAAAGGGGATTCTTTAACAGGGCAAATTGCAGGGGCTCCAGGCACCCTGCCTGATACCAGGCACCAGTTTGTAATGGAGCTTCACCTTCTTGATAGGGTTGTTGGAGTTTCAAGAGAAGAAAAAATTAATGAAATTAAGACCAGTGAACCTCTTATGCTTAACATAGGAACTGCAACGACTGTTGGAGTAGTTACAAGTGCCAGGAAAAACGAGGCACAGGTTTCCTTAAAGCGCCCAATCAGTGCAGCAATAGGGTCAAGGGTTGCTATAAGCAGGAGAATTGACTCTCGCTGGCGGCTTATTGGGGTAGGGGTAATCAAGAGTTGAAAGTTATAATAGATACTAATGGCTTTATGATCCCTGTCCAGTTCGGAGTCGATATTTTCGAAGAACTTAAAAGACTGGGGTTTTCCGAATTTTACGTGCCTGAAGCCGTAGTATTTGAGATTGAAAAGCTTATTAAACGAGAAAAAGGTTCGGATAAAATGGCTGCAAAAGTTGCCAGGGTTATGCTTGACAGGTGTGAACGCATAGCTGGAACAGGCCCTGCAGATGACGTAATTCTCAGGCTGGCAAAACAAATGGGAGCAGCCGTTCTAACCAATGACATAGGGCTAAAACGCAGGCTTATTGAAAAAGGAATCCAGACCGTATCCCTGCGTCAAAAAAACAGACTGGACCTTGTCTGAAAGCTCTGCCGGATTTTTTTGGCAGCTTGGAATTTATTGTGTTTCGGGTGATTAACAGATGTATAAGATGATGAAACTCGTTGATACTGTTCGCATCCCTCCTACCCTGCTTGGGGAAGAGGTAATGGTAACCGTTAAAAACGCGTTAAGAGAAAAACTTGAAGGACAGGTCGACAAAAAGCTGGGTTCTCTTGTAGCTATTAATAAGATTGATGAAGTCGGAGAGGGACATATCCTTGTCGGAGATGGGGCTGTCTATTACGATGTAACATTTGAAGCAATCATGTTTGTACCGGATCTTCAGGAAATTATTGAGGGCGAAGTTGTAGAAGTTGTTGGCTTCGGAGTCTTTATAGGAATAGGGCCAATGGACGGCCTGCTTCATGTAAGTCAGATTACGGATGACTTTATTTCCTATGATGCCAAGAATGCTAGGCTTGTGACTAAAAACGGAGGAAAAGCTATCACTGAAGGCGATCATGTAAGGACAAGGGTTGTTGCGGTCAGTATTAATGAAAGAGAACCAAAAGAAAGTAAAATAGGCCTTACAATGCGCCAGACAGCGCTTGGAAAACTCCAATGGCTTGAAGAAGCCCGTAAGAAGAAGCAGCCTCAGGAAGCTGCGCAGGAAGGAGCAGCCTGAAGAAAGAAAATAAAAAGAGGGTTTGAAATGGCAGAAAAAGTATGTAGACACTGCATGAGAGTCCTTGAAGGGCAAAGCTGTCCTATTTGTGGGATTTCAGACCTTGCAGAGGAATGGAACGGGCTTGTGATTATCCTGGACGCCGAACGTTCGGAAATAGCAAAGAAACTTGGAGTTGACATCCCGGACAAATTTGCCCTGAAGGTGCGCTGAATTGAGTGTTCATATCGAGCTTCCGGAAGAACTTCGTCCCCTTATGAAAAAGCCCCTGGGAACCCTTTATAGGGGGAAAGGCGAAGATACCGTAGAAAAGTTTGTAGGAGAGCTTTCGAGCCCCACAAAACTTATATCCGTAGGAGATGTTACTACCTTCCACCTGCTCGAAGCCGGCATTCTTCCAGACATCTGTATTGTGGACAACCGTACTAAGAGAGAGCCTGTTGCAAAACATGTGTCAACCCGGAATATGGACGCAGTTTATGAAGAAGTGTCTGTAAATAATCCTGCGGGTCTCATTACTGATGAGTTAATTAGGACTCTCTCAGAAGCATTTGCCTCTGACAAACCTCTAAGGATTTTTGTTAAGGGAGAAGAGGATCTTGCAACCCTGCCTGTGATCCTTATGGCACCTCTAAACTCTGTAGTGCTGTACGGACAGCCCGATGAGGGCGTTGTCTTTGTAAAGGTTACCAGGGAAAAGAAAGCAGAAATAAGAGCCCTCTTTGAGAAACTCGTCAGTAAAAATCAGAATTATGAATTGAATAAAATACGGAGATATTTAGATGGATATAAGGATCCTTAAAGACAAGAAAAATGCACTTTTAAATCGAAGGGAACTGGATTTCAGTGTGAAATATGAAGGTTCGACTCCTTCCAGAAATGATATTAGAAATAAGCTTGCTGCAATGTTAAACGCTCCTTCTGACCTGCTCATTGTGCAGAGGATAAAAACCGAATACGGAATGCAGGAAGGCAAAGGTTACGCTAAACTGTATGAAGATGCTTCCCGCATGAAAGAAGTTGAGCTTGAATATGTGCTTAAAAGAAATGCAGCCCCTGGCACAGAAACCGAAGGGGAAGAGGCTTAAGCGAGGTGCGTACACATGGCAGTAAAAGATTATTACAAAGTCCAGGGTAGCTCTTTAACAAGGCTCAAACAATTCTGTCCAAGGTGCGGCCCAGGAATCTTCCTTGCTGATCATAAAAACCGCCTTGCCTGTGGAAAGTGCGGCTATACCGAATTCAAGAAATAATCTTCTTGATTTGCTTAAATCCTATAACAGCTTATAATGATACAGCTTAAGCTTATCATTATTATAAGCTAACTTCTTTTCTTCTTTTTTAATCGAATTCAAAAATGTCTCGCTTAATGCAATTCTGATATGATTTTTAGTTTATATTTTTAATAAATCCAGACTAATTAATTTTTAATTTATTTATTTATTTATTTATTTATTTATTTATTTATTTATTTATTTATTTA
>CAZFNE010000247.1:0-5545 GCA_964520335.1 uncultured Methanosarcinales archaeon
AGTCAGTAAAATAATGACGAGAAGAGCTAAAACCATTTTTACAGATTTTTCCATCGAACGAAATAGGATCTTATATTATAAAATTGTATAACCAGATATCCATAAAGACTCCATTTTGTCCAGCTTAGAACTTAAGATTAAAAGCTGTTATTAAAAAGTTGGCTTATAGAATAAGTTCCCAGTTGGTTAGAATAGATAAAGGGATTTTACATTCTTGCTTTGAACCTAATTTCAAACTGAGTATTTGTAAACAGTCCCGTGCCATAAAAAATATTTTTTAAAAAATTTTGTGATTTATAATTTTGGGGATAGTTTTGATTGAAAACAAAAGACAGTTGGGAAAAGTATCTAAGGAAAATATTTAGGAAAAAGTCAATAAAAAACAGAAAAGAGAAAATAAGAGGAAATTAAAGAAAAGTAAATTAAAGAAAATCCATAATAAGAGCCTGCTTTTGGTCTCTTTCCCTGAGTTTTGAAACTCCTATCCCTATAAGCCTGAATTTTTGTAATCCTATAAATTCAGAGAGAAGTTGAACTGCTATTTTCTTTATTATGAAAATATCTGAAGTCCAGATAGGAAGGGTCTTTGAACGTGTATATGTGGAAAAATCCTCAAAACGTACTGTCAAGGTTACAGTTTTAAAAAGGAAGTGATTTTCAAGCAGGGAATTATGCACTCCTGCTGTAATTATTTCAAGAGTCCCCCTAATTTTTAGAGGGTCATTCGTATCTACATTAAAAGTTATATGCCTGCTGATCGACTTTACAGTTTCTTTTACTTGCACTTCCTCAAAATCAAGCCCATTAGCTATCTGTTTCATCCGAAGGCCCATTTTTCCGAAAAGTTCGGAAAGCATCTGGACATTACAGTTTGCAAGCTGCTCTACGTATTTGATTCCTGCTGCTTTCAGGATATCGGCAGTTTTTTCCCCTATTCCAGGGAGCTTTGTGACAGGCAAAGGGAAAAGAAATTGTTTGGCATCTTCAGGCCTTACAACAGTAAGCCCGTCAGGCTTCTGAGAGCCAGATGCGATTTTTGCAAGAAGCTTGTTTGGCCCGATTCCCACAGAGCAGGTAATTCCTTCCTGGCTCTGGATTTTATCTTTAATCTTCAGTCCAAAAAGGGCAGCTTCTTCGAAATTTTTGACTCCAGCCCCTGGAGTAAGATAGGCTTCATCCACGCTGACCTGCTGGAGCCTTTCTGCAAAGCCCTTCAGGATTCCCATTACTTTCAAGGAAACTTCATTATAAAGTTTCATATTCACAGGAAGAAAAACAGCTTTCGGACAAAGCTTATAAGCCTGGGATATTGGCATTGCTGAATGTATCCCGTATTTTCTTGCCTCATATGAACAGGTGCTCACAACTCCTCTTCCTTTTCCTCCGTTTGGGTTTGCACCTACTACAACGGGAAGCCCTTTCAATTCCGGCTTTTCTCTGACCTCTACGGATGCAAAAAAACTATCCATATCCACATGGAGGACTATTTTCCTTGCCGTGCTGTTTGGATTAAGATTTGGATTAAGAGTGGGTACGAGCATCAATGAAATAGTTGATTAAAAAATCTTAAAAGGCTTGAGGAAGTTGTGTGAAAGTATTAATTTGAAAGAAGGTCCGAATTAAAAATAATCATAAAATAATTTTAGACATTTATCGATTCTTCAATATCTCCTGAACTGGAAGTTTCTCCAAGTACTCAATTTATAAAATTATTAGAGAATATTAAAAACTTAAAAATCTAGAGCGATTTCCTAAAATCGTTTAAACCCTGAGCTACATTGGAGAGAAGTGCAAAAGCTATTTCCTGGGAAGGCCACGAACCTAATCCACAGTCAGGACCTGCATATTTTATCAGGTTACCGAAACGTCTGTAAGCGATTTTGAGCCTTTTTGTTACGATTGCCGGGGTTTCGAAATCTGTAACAATTTCGAAAAGGTATTTCTGGTCTTTCCAGACATTTGTACAGTGCTTTTCATTAAGAATCCCTGCCAGAGTAGAGATATCGGTCCTTACAATGCCCAATCTAAGAAATGAATCTGTGTTTTCCAACAGTTTTTTGTCAATTAGTTCCAGATAAGAAGGATTACGGGCTGATTCGACCCCTATTACGTTAATTGTAGGAGTTTCACAGGCAAAATGATAGTAGAGAGGAGAATGAAGGTGAATCTGTACATCGGCTCCCCACTTGCTTCCTGATTTTGAAGCATGAGTAAGAGCAGAGATGGTATCGTTTTCGTTAAAAGCGAGTTCAGGGTTTAGCCCTAGACTGGGTTCATCGATAGAAACTGTTGCAATCCTAAAATTTTTCGCGGATTTCATGGAATTTCTAATTAATTTGTTCACACTTTTTGCAAAAAGAATGTAGATATCCGCATACTGTGTACCTCCAAATTCTCTCAAGTAAAGTTCGGTTGGGCCAGTTACACAGATGCGAACCTTTAGGGTTTCTCCGAATTGTTCTTTGTAAACTTTGGCAATTTCTTCGATAGCCTCAAGTTCTTTAATCTTGGCACACTCAAGCTTTACATTAAATGGATTCTCGCAGCAATTAGAATCTCTAATAATCTTCAGAAATGTAAAAACATCCATACACTGCGGATAGTTAGGAATCTCAACACCCGCGTCTATTTTTTGTTGGAAGGCATCATTGATTATTGTAAAAAGTTTTTCATCTTCCGCTCTCGTTTCAAAAGCCTTCTGGATCCACTCATTACTAACTCCTTTAGATAAGGGATAACTTCCGATATCATCAAAAATGATTTCTTCCATACTCCTTCATGCTCCCTGGTATACATGTGAGAATCCCACATTTTGGAAAGAATATAATTGTTTGATTGCCTTTATAAACCGTTTCTTTACACTCCATTCACTTTTATTACAGGGATTGAAAAGGGTCAAAAATACAAATACCCGATCTTTTAGGATGAGATAATTATGCGCAATTTGTTTTGATTGAGAGTTAAAAATAACCCTTAAAGTCTTAAATTTATCGCAAACAGTCAAAGCGCTATAAAAATTAATTTTTACTCTTTTTGGATCAGAACCAACGACTATGCTCAGACCCTTAATTTCTTGCCTTTCTCTGACCCTGAATAGGTATCGTTTGCTATTCTATAATTTCTCCATAACCGAAAAACTTCAGGCTGGCTTTTTTTACGAAAAAAATAATAACCACCCAATAAAGTATAATAAACATAAATTTAAATAATTTGTAAAATCTTTCTATTTCTTGAAATTATTTTATCGTTTAATCACAAGCCTTAATAATAATTATTCTTTAACAGTAATTAAAATCTATTAGATGGGATAAATAGCCATGAATTTAAAGAAACCTAAACGTGAATTAGGGATTCTTGAAATTATTTTAATAGAAGTATTAGAGATTATATTATTAACAATATTTTATTATAGTTTTATTAAACAGGAAATTAAATTTTTTTAACTCTTTTTAAACGAGTCTCTTAACAATAATAACTTGGATATCCTGGCTCTTTGTAGACCCATAAATGAAAATAACGAATAGAAGAATAATTAAACTTATTTTTAACCTGTGACTATAATATCCGGATTTCTTATCGCCTATTCCTCTTTTTGCAGTAAGCTTTAAGCTTGTAAGCTCTAGCTTTCTTTAATTTCAAAAGACTCAAGAAGTTATCTATATTTGCTGAAAATATTTCTCTTTCGCAATTGTTTATTTTGGGAATTAAGGAAGAAGACTACCAGAAAGATAGAATTAAGAGAAAATTAAAAATGGTTGAGTAAGTTAAGTGAAAATATTACTGGATTTCTGCATAAGAAGGCTCATAAAAAAGATATTTTTAGACATTAACTGCTTATAATTGGATTAAGACTGCAAAACTTAT
This sequence comes from uncultured Methanosarcinales archaeon, assembly GCA_964520335.1. Lineage (GTDB taxonomy): Archaea > Halobacteriota > Methanosarcinia > Methanosarcinales > Methanosarcinaceae > Methanosarcina. Next base: position 3,865 of record CAZFNE010000247.1, read on the forward strand.
TGGTTTAGATTCTATTGTAATAAATACATTCTAACTTTATTGAATGATTTCTGAGAGGTGAATATATGGCCTGTAAACCAAAAGGCGACGATAAGAAACCGAAGCCTAAAAAATAAAATTAAACAGGGGTTTTATGACCCTAAAAATTCTCATTTATTCTTTTTTCTTTTCGTACTTTGGGAAAATATCTCGGGAAAAATTCACGTATGAAAATAGTCCTGAAACTCTTTTGCTGTGAAAATACAGTTGATTTTGAGATAAGCTCTTACTTAACGATTCATTTTATTTGGAATTATATCCGGCACTGGAAACTTTTAGCAAATTTTGGACATATTCTTTCCAAGCTTTAAGGTTTCTTTGGCTTCAGGTTTTGCTGCCTTTTCCAGAAACTGACATGCTTTTTCTATATCTTCTACGAGAATTGCCGCCATATCTGAAGTGAAATTTTCTCGTACGACAATGCGCATTATCTCGATATCTTCTGCGTTTTTTGGAAGAGAGTAGGCAGGAACAATCCATCCTTTTTCTCTGAGTTTAAGTGAGAGCTGGAACAGGGAATAATTTGATTCTTTCTTGTGCCTGAAAACAACTATAGGGAGCCTTTCTCCTTTATTTAGCATTTTAAACCTGCCTAAGCTGTCTATTTTTTTAGCAAGGTTTTGAGATACCTCTAAAATATTTTTCATTATCCCTGTATATCCAGCCCTTCCAAATCTTAAGATATTATAATACTGAGCCACAAGCATTGAGCCGTTTCCTGAAAAGTTCAGGGTGTAGGTGGATTCTTCTTCCCCAAGATAGTTTTCTTTAAAAACCAGGTCTTCCGGGAGGTCTTTTTCTTCACGGAAAATAAGCCAGCCAATCCCTGGATAAGTTAATCCGTATTTATGGCCGGAAACATTTATCGATCTTACTCTGTCCTGCCTGAAATCCCACTCAAATTCAGGCTCCGTAAAGGGCAATATGAAGCCGCCGCTTGCACCATCTACGTGGATAGGGATATCCCAGCCTTTCTTTTTTTTGATATCCATAAGTAGATCATTAATGTCTTCTATTGGATCTATTTCTCCAGTGTAGGTAGTACCCAAAACGCAGCCGACGCAGATAGTATTCTCATCTATATGCTTGGAGGCGGCTTTGGCTGTAATTGTACGCCTATTCTTGTCTATAGGAATTTTTATAGGCTCAACATCAAAATATTTGGCAAACTTATCCCAGCAAACATGGGCATCGTTTCCGAAAATAATGTTAGGTTTACCTGTTCCACGCCCGGAATTCTTCCAGTTCCATTTATGCGCCAGCAAACCAAGCATTATTGCTTCTGAAGATCCTGCTGTTGCTGTGCCCATGAATTCAGTTCCATGCCCATTGAATAAGCGCCCAAGCATATTCACAATATTTTTATGGACTACTCTATCAAGCTGCGGATATTCGAAGATGTCAATGCTGTTCTTGTTAATATTTTCCATAATAAGCTTATTCGCTTCAGGCTCCATCCATGTGTTTACAAAACTTGCCAGGTTCAGGTAAGGATTGCCGTCGAGGCTTAACTCATCGTGTATTAACTGATAGGCAGCTCTGGGAGTCATTCCACCTTCGGGAAAGTCATACTTAGGGACGCCTTTTTCTGAGGCACTTGCCAGATATCTGGCACTGTGAGCACCAACACGAAATTTGTTAG
>CAZFNE010000248.1:0-5544 GCA_964520335.1 uncultured Methanosarcinales archaeon
ATCACCTTTGGGTTGGGTTTATAGACTTTGAGTTCGCTCAAAATCTTCTTAATTTTCTTTATATTTACCCAAAGTCGATACGGTCTACTGAGCAGTTATACTACCAGGATTACCAGGAATAGGTTTCCTAGCTGTGTCTCAGCATCGTATCGCCTTTGGGCTGGATTATTTAGGGAATTAATCTAAAATGTAGAAAGTAATTCTATATCTTTCCCAGATCTTTTCTTAAAATTTATATTACGTACTCGCAATACCTTTTTCCGACATATTAAGAGAATGTTTCAGATTATCTAATAAAGTCGGATCTATACGCTTCTTCAAAATTCCATATTACGTCTGCGTAATATTTTTGAACCTATCCAATCGGTTCTCTGCGATTTTTGTGGGGCGGACACGGAGTACACAGAGCATCCACACTTCAATCACACTGTAGGGACTGGTTATTGAAGGTGGCCGAATACGAGAAGTTTAACTTCTACCTTTCAAAATTTGTTACTAACCATCAGGGTTCTATTCCTTCCGGTTAATACCTCCTCTTTTATTAATCAGGGCTTTTTGCCAGGCCAACTCCTGTTCTTCGAAAAAGTTAAATTCACTTCTTATTAATTTCCTGAGTTGACGCAATGGTTTATGTTATCCTATTATAAAATATTTTTGGTTTTTTATAGAAAAAATTTTTAAAGTTTTGATTCCTTATTTATTTTTTAATTTTTCTAAATTGTTTAAATTATCAATTATATAAAAAACATACTCGGCTAAGTTAATTGTTTCTTTAAAGCTAATAATTAAAATAATAATATATATCTAGAAAACCTAGTTATTGATATTAATAGTAAATCTCGATTATAAATGTCCAAAGGCGAAAATTAAGGTACTTTTTTACAATAGTGAATATGCTGTAAAAACAAATGATATAGACATCTAATATATTTAGTTAAAATGCTTTATAAAGATAAGTTGAATTCTAAAATTATATTTTCAGGTCTGTCTAAATTAAATAGATTTAAAAAAGTTTTCTAAAATATTTTCAAAAAGATCTATTTTATAAGTTTTGGTATACAGGAGATTTACTCGCAAAGAAGAATATACAGTGGATTGAATTTTCTGATTTATTTATATTTAGAAGAGAAACTGTGTTGGGAAGAATAATGAATATAAATTAATAATATTATATTAAAGCTTTAAAATTTTCAAATGAACATTATTATGCAACTAAGATTAGAAGGTATTTTACATCTATAATTATATATTATTGAGCCGCTATATTGAATATAATAACTAGTAAAATAAATCAATGAGCATATTAATTATTTTTATTAAACTATAATTAATATTAGTCTAAAACGTTATAATAAAGTCAAAAATTATTAGGCTTTATTATAAAAGGATATGGGGGAGGAAAATGAAAAGTAAATACTTTTTAATTTTTTCAATTCTCTTAATTTTTGTTTTTGTTTCGTCAATAGCTTCAGCTTCTCAGTATACAAAAATTGGAAATGGGACTGAGCCTGCTATCAATGGAAGTAAAGTAGTGTGGGTAAATAATGGGAATATTCAGATTTATGACCTGATCACAAAAAAAGATACCCAAGTTGAATCTTCTGCTGCAAGTTTTCCAGCTATTTCCGGAGATAAAGTTATATGGAATGATAAAAGCTCGGGCACTCCTGCACTTACTATTTATGACTTAAATACAGGAGAAAAGGAACGGATTACAACGAACGTAGAGAATACCAGTGTTCCTGCGATTTATGGGAGCCGAATTGTATGGAGTTTCAATTCAACAGTTTATATGTACGACATTTCAAAGTCTTCCCAGGAGAAAATCGCAGATGGAAATGATCCTGATATTTATCAAACTTTAATTGTATATGATTCTGATAGCGAGGAAGATACTCCGCAAATCTATCTGTATGATATCCTCAACAAAAAAGCAATAGATATCAGTGAATACGGGGATAACTTCTTCCCGCATATCTACGGGAATAAAGTGATATGGTCAGACTTCTATACAAGACTCGGGAATATCCGGATGTATGCTATTGCCACCAGGCAGCAGACAGAAGTTACAACAGGGGATGATATGACCGGATACGACACGGGTGGGCCAACTGATATCTCTGACTCAAGGATTGTATACTTAAAACATAATGACCTTGGAAATATGGACCTGGGAGACGTCTATGTCTACAATATGACAACAGGGAAAAACAGGCAACTAACTACAGGCAATACTGCCCAAACTCCAATTATTTCCGGTAACATTGCTGTATGGTCTGATTCAGGGAATATTTATATGGCATCCCTGGATGGAATATCAATTTAAAAAAGCTAAGTAGTAAAAATTTTTATTTATACTTTTTTTCTCTTATTCTAAATTTATTTCCGCTCTATTATCTCTTTTTAACTTAATTCATGCCGCCTGGAATATTTTGTTTTTAATTTATGTGAATAAAAGAATAGTTTAATTTATACAGGAGATATAAACATAATTCTAATATAAACTTAAAATTCCATTTGTCTTTTAATAAAGAGGTAATAATGCAGCCAAAGATAGACTCAACAAGTTTTGGTTCGATTACTGTTAATGGAGAAACCTTTAACTATGACATTCTTATCCGGCTAAACGGGGAAGTAGAAAAAAGGAAAAAAAAGCTCTCGAAAGAAATCTATGGGACATCTCATAAAATCTCACTTGAAGAAGCAAAACATATCTATGAAGAAGGTACTGAAAAAATAATTATTGGTACAGGACAAACAGGTTTTGTTACGCTTTCAGAAGAAGCTGAAGCTTTTTTTAGGGGGAAAAAATGCGGAGTGGAACTCTTTCCAACTGGCTGGGCAATAGAACGCTGGAATGAACTTGAAGGAAAAATAAGTGCAATGTTCCATGTGACATGTTAAATGAGACGCTGAAAATAAGCTAATTAAAGTCCAGACTGGTAGGATTTTAGACTTTATCTATCGGGACAATTGATAGGCTCGAAATCATTCATTGTCCCAGACATCTGTGTTTTGTTCAATTATATTCTGATCCAGAGCCTGTTTTACATTGTCTTTCTTCTCAGGTGTCTTAATATAGACTTCCATCTGTGGAAATGGAATCTCAATCCCGGCATTTGTGTAAGCCTGGAGAATTCCTGCAGTTAAAATATTTTTTACACTTCCAAAATCTGCAGTTTTAGTCCAGGCCCTTAGCTGTAAATTAATAGCTGAATTCCCAAGTTCGGTAGCTACTACATCAGGTGCCGGGTTCTGAAGTATAAGAGGATTTGTGGTCATAAGTTCAAGAGCTATTTTTATAGCTTTTTTCAGCTCTGAAGAATAACTTATTCCAACATCAACTGAAACCCTTCTTGTTGACATACGGGTCATATTAACAATGGAACTTCCCCAAACAAGTTTATTAGGAATTGTAATGAGCTGATTATCCGGGGTTAGAAGTTCTGTTGCCATGACTTTCACGGATTTTACCTTTCCTGTCTGGTCATTCAGAGTTACAGTCTCGTCTATATCTATAGGCCTGGTTGCGACAACCCATACTCCAGCGGCTATATTTGTCATAGTATCCTGCATACCTAAACCCAGAACCAGGCCTATTACCGCAGAGATCCCAACTATATAGCTATCTACATCAAAATTCAGGCTTTTCAAGAAAGCCAGAAAGATAATTACGTAGAAGAAAATACTCAGGAAATGAGTTAAAAATTGGATAGTAAGTTCTGGAATTTTTGTTTGCTTTATTCCCTGTTTCAAAATATAAATAAGATATTTCGAGAGAGCAAATCCCAGAATAAGTAAAATAATAGAAAAAAACATTCTTGATATTGTTATATCAGTGTATGGAATTATCTGCTGCATTATTCCAATAATCATTTTATCTTGCTCAATTATTATATAAGATGTTAAAGTTATCTTAAACTAAGTTCAATATCCGATTATCTCACATACCATAGAACTTATTAAGTAAGCTGTCAAATTACAGTATTCAGATTTATCTCAAGTATAAGGAATTGATTTGTTTTAAATTTTTTTATCAGTTCTTTTACCTTGATTCTTTGTAACGAAAGTTTTCCAGAGTATTTTTATGTCGGGATAAAAAATTCATAGGGAAGTTTCAATATAGCAACCGACTCCTTCTTAAAAGTCAGATAATAATGGAAAAATTAAAGGAAACTGAGCATTATATATTCAAGCATAATACAACACTTAATATCCGTTACAGAACAATCTCTTAACGTATTAAATTCAGGAAAGACCCGAATTGAAATGGATCAAAAAAATTTTTGGGAAAAAATCAGAATCCAGGGAAGAAGCCGGTCCAATAAATATTAATTTTGAAGACCTTCCTGCCTGGCTTAATGAAAGGTATCAAAAAATCTCTTCTGGAGTAGAAAGAGAAGTCTCTGAAATCTCAAAAGAGCTTGAGAGTTCACTAATTGAACTAAAAGAAAGTAATTCCAGACTTGCAGATGCTAAAGTAGAAGGCAACTTTGATATAAGGGTTGTAAAAAGAGCGAAAAGCAACAGGGAAAATGTAATAAAACAGGTCTCAATGCTTACAGAGAAGATTAAATTTCAGGAAAACAAAGATTTTAGAGTACTTAGAGAATTTTATGAAACATCTTCACAGAGCTTTGAAAATTGCCTTGAACATATGAATCAGAGTTTCAGGTATACAAAAGGAGTTTTTCCTGAGGAATCAAAAGAAGTCAATGAAAAACTGGCAGAATTAGGTAAGGTCTTTAACAGGCTCAGAGCAGCGATTCTGGAAAATGATAAGGAAATCACTGCAATTGAGGCAGCACGCTTAGATCTTGACAAGATGCGAGAATTATTTTCTTCAACTAAAGCGCAAGAATCCGAATTAGAATCTAAAAAGAAAAAAGCCCTGAATCTGCAAACTGAAATCTCTGAACTTGATAATTCTATGAAAGAATTTAAAGAAGGAGATGCCTGGAAGAACCTGCAGAGTATGCAGGCGGAACTCGATACAGCCACAGAAAAGCTAAAAGAAGCTGAGGCCAGTTTAGCATCTCTTGTATTTCCGCTTTCAAATTATCTTTCAAGAATAAAAAAACTTCATGAAAGTGGGAAATATGGGTTAAAGCCTGAAGTAAAAGAGCAACTTGACATTTCTCTTAAAGATCCTGTAGCTGTTGATCCTTCCTTTTTCCCTGAACTCCAAAGGATTTTTGAAGATAATACCCTGGATATGCAGGTTCAGAAAAAAGAAAAAGCCCTGTCACAGGTTAAAATCGCAAGTTCAAGTTTTCCAACGAGAAAAGAAGCCTATCTAAAGGCCTTACATGATTTTCAGGCAAAAAAAGCTCAAGTTTCAAGCTCTGATACCGGAAAACTATCTGAATTTGAACATAAAAAGGCTGAGCTTTTAAGTCGAATTCATTTACTTGAAGAAGATATCGAAAGTTCCGAGAAGAAGCTATCTGTGATGAACAAAGAACTCGAAGACTTGAAAGGCAAACTTATACTGAAAATCAATTCAATTGATAATAAGATGAAAGTGAATTTTAAGTTTTAATT
>CAZFNE010000249.1:0-5530 GCA_964520335.1 uncultured Methanosarcinales archaeon
GTGAAAGGAGAGAAAATTGACAAAAAAATTTTTGATGAACTTGACTACATCAAAAAACAACTTGCTGAAATCAAAGAACATATGGTAGATATAGATAGCTTGCTTACTTCAGAGGAAAAGGAGCTTGTTTTTAAAAGTATTGAAAATGAGGAGAAAGGCAAACTGGTTCCTTTTAATGGACTTGAGAAAATGAGGCTCTAAAATGTTTGAAGTTTTTCTAGACCTTCCCGCACAGGCTTTCCTGAGACTTGCAGATAGTATCACTTATGCCAGAGTAAAAGAAACCCTTGGCGAGCTTGCCCTTGATCCGGTCCCACAGGGGGCAAAAAGAATAATTGAGAGTAAAGAAAAACTTTTCAGACTGCGGTCCAGGTACTTAAGGCTGCTTTACAGGATAAATTACGAAAATAAAACGTTAGTGGTTATAACAATTGAGCCTTTAAACCGAATGTATCGCTGAAAATGCCTGATATTCAGATTTTTTTGTTCTTAGAAGGGTAATATCTATTATTCTGTACCAGTCTGATACGGAACATTAACTTAACAATCTGAATCTATAAACTTTATTCAACTCATATCTTTATATTTCAAAATGCCAATATAATGAGAATAATTGGAAATGAAAGGAGACCTTCTAGTTCTCTTGGATTCTCGTTAAAACCGAAAATATATGAGGTGTAGAAATGCAGTCTTTTATTATGGAAAATCATATGGGTGAAGTCATAGATGTCTATTGCGGGGGGCCCGACATTTTTAGTGGAAAGGTAGAAACATGTGTAGATAATGTGCTGACTATTGAACAGGATGGAAAATACACTTACATAGCAATAGACAAAATTATAGCCTTTTGGCGTGCAGATATATGATAATAATTGGGGTCCTGTATAAAAAATTTTGAATTCGAAACCTGATAAAGCTCTTGATTTAATAATAAAAGACTTGATTAATAATAGGGCCTGAAAATTAGAAGCCTCTTCCCTTTCAGGTTTTAAAGGTGTGAATTCAAAAAATTAATATTAACATTCTTTTATTTTTTAATTTATTTTTGTTCTGTGTAATCTATACCTGGCTTACAACTACTTACGCTTTTTTAGAGCTTTTTGCGTGGGATGCAATAAATTCTCTCATTAATTTTGCCCCGAGCATAGCTGTCTGGCCTGAATCATATTCGGGTGCGATTTCCACGATATCAAAGGCTATTGAATAAGGAGCAAGGGTTCTTACTGCAGTCCTTACATCCCTAGCGGTAAGGCCAAAAGGCTCAGGCGTGCCAAGTCCGGGGGCATAGGCAGGGTCTACTGCATCCATGTCCAGAGAAAGATATATCTGATTGCAATCCAGCCACTCAAGGGCTTCTTTTAAGACTTCCATCATGCCAATAGATTCTACGTCATCGGCTGTATAATATTTCAGGGAATTTTCTTTTGCAAATACCCATTCCTCTTCAGGCCCGCTTCTAATTCCCACAGATACAAGGTTTTTTGTGATTTCGTTGAGGATATTTCTGGATACACAGGCATGGTTGTTTTTAAATCCCCTGTACTCCTGCCTGAGGTCAAAATGGGCGTCCATGATAAAAACTCCAAAATCCTCTCCTGCAAACTCTGCGCAGGCTTTTACCATTGCAAAAGTAAGAGAATGCTCTCCTCCAAGCATGATAGGGAGTTTTCCATCCTTTAAGAGATCTTTTGTAGCCTCATGCAGATTTTCCAGAGTTTCATCGATTAAAGCTGAGGTTTCGAGATTCCCTGCATCATAAATTGGAAGATCTACGAGATCAATGCCAAAAGTAGGGTTGTAGCTTTCAAAATTTGCAGAAACCTGCCTCATGGCATCCGGAGCCCAACGACTGCCTGCCCTGTACGAGGAGGTATTATCAAAAGGTACTCCAAAGATGACGTAGTGAGCAGAGTCATAATCTGCAAGAGCATCGATAAACGAATTAGGTAAAAACATATTTTGACCTGATTAACAATGTTTGAAATAAGAATTGAATTTACACTTTCAATATAGTTTTTAAAACTAATTCTTAAATAACACTATTTGAAAAATAATACTATTTGAAATGAGGCTCTATTTCAAATAATATCATTTTGAAAAAAGACTCGGGTTCATACTGGAATTTTTATTTATCTTATAGAGATTTATTTCTCTAATATTCCTACATATTCTCTAATTTCATTATCTTAATTATTTTTCAGAGAATTCCATTTCCATATTTATGTCCTTATATCAAGTTTTATCTTGCCAAGGGCTGTAATGTATGAAACCTCTTCTCCCTCTTTGACTTTTTCTTTATACTCTTCAGGAATAACAATCTCAAAGGTTGAGAAGTCTCCCATGTCCATAAGCTGGGCAATATCTCCTGTAATCGAAATAACCTGTGCGCTTTTTCTCTCTACAATAGGGACATAGACCTTATTTGCAACCGAGCCTATATACGAACGTTTCTGGCCGTCAAAAAGGCCAATAGCTTCCACTCTTGCCTTTGCAGCTCCATGTTTCCCGGGTTTGGACTTGGTAATGCTTTTTATAACGCATGCTTCGTCGTCAATAATTAGATATTTTCCTTCTTTGAGGTCTTTTACTTCTACCTGCTGTTTCATAACAATTCTCCCTTACGTTTTAAGAACATTTATGATATTTGTAGATGAGTTGTAAATGCTATTCTGGATCTTCTGGAAGTTTTCCATGATTACGGTAAAGTACTATAAGAAAGCTTTTCTGATTTTTAAGCCTGCCTCTTATACATCTATATACTTTAAGTATTGCATATAAAAAGCGAAGAATAATCAGAATTTAAACTACCTGCAAGTTACAGGTTGAGAACTAATACGATTAATTCTCCTTGACTATATAACGCTTATGCGAGATTTTAACTCTTATGCGGGATTTTACATTTTCAGATCAAAATAAAGAATAGGCTTTAACTTATGGTCCATATATTTTGTAATTGAGCCCAAGTTCTTTCAGCTTTTCACGAGTCGGTTCCCCATTTTCATTCCAGCCACGATAATGGTAATACTCTCTGACTGCATTTTCAAACTCCTCTTTAGAAAGTTCATACTCTTTACCTTTTTCTTTGAATTCAACGTGATCTGTTCTATTGATTTCACCTATTTTTTCATTTTTAAATACTCTTCCTGGTAAAGTATCGTCTTTCCAAGTGAAACCTGTTTTCAAATTATAAATTCTTTCCAGGTTCCAGATCCTTTCTCCTATTTTAAAGAGCTTTGCAGGCTGGATTTGCATACCCGCAACAGCACTTAATAGAGATGCGCAGATCTCTTCATTTATGATAAAAATAGAAAATGGACAGAACACCAGGGAATCAAGCATAGCAGTTAGGTTTTCAAATACCTGAAGAATCCCAGCTTTTCCTTTAATGCTATTCCTATCAAGATTTACAGGTTTGCCAAGAACCTCCGGTCCGACCATGAAAGCTGTCAGATAATCTCCCCCACGATTGGAAGTGGCGTAAGCCAGAGCCTGGCCTTTAACTCCTCTTGGATCAAAACCTCCGAGTTCAAGCCCTTTTACATCCATGCTAAACTCTCTTTTTCCAAGATCTGAAAGATATTTCCTGGCTCCAGCTCCTGGATACGCTCCTTCGAGCTCCAATCCTTCTCCAATTTTTAAGAGAAGCTCCTCAAGTTCATCTTTGCCAATAGTCCTTGCCCTTAACTCAGAGTATGCAGCCAGCACCGAACCTGTTGAAATAGGATCAAGTCCGTAATCCCTGCATATGGCATCAGACTGCACGATAGAAGTAAAATCAGGATTTTCAAGGTTAAATCCAAAAGCCCAGAGTGAATCGTAATCCGGAATAACATGTCCTATAAGTTGTCCTTTATCTATTCTTGAACTCGTTCCTGGACTTATTCCTGAACTTGTAATTCTTTTTTTGCATCCGAGAGGGCAGCCAGGACAGCTTTCTTTTCCAAGTTCGAAACTTGCTTTGATATACTCTCCTGAAAGTAAGTCTGCAAAAGATGTCCCTGTTCTGGAAAAATTATTACTTGGAATGAGATTCATGTAATCGAGAAGTTTCACAAGTGCAGCCGTGCCATAATTTCCAAGGCCCTTTGAGAGCATAGGACTTGAATCCTGAAGTTTTAAGATTTTTTTCTTGCCTTCCTCAAGACTGAAAGGGTCTACAGGTGAAAGCTCTTTTTCTCCTTTTACAACTATAGCTTTCAACAGTTTTGAACCGGCGACCGCACCCAGGCCCCCTCTTCCGCTGTAGATTGAATCGATAACAAATGAAGAGATCAGAACCTTTTTTTCTCCAGCCCTGCCAATACACGCTACACTTCCTTTACTTTTCAGAGCCTCCGTACAGTGCTCTGTATTTTTTCCCCAAAATTCTTCAGCAGGCAAAATGTTGAAATTATCGCCTTTTACCTCTATATATGAAGGTCTTTTCGCCTTTCCGGTAATTATAAGGGCATCAATTTCGGCTCTTTTAAGTTCTCTCCCGAAGCTTCCACTTATATTCCAGCTAAAAACCGTCCCTGTTAGAGGGGATTTTGATGTGAGGACTGCCCCTGACGCCATGGGAACAAAACCTGATAAAGGCCCGGAAGTAAAAATCAAAGGATTAGCAGGGGAAAGAGGATCAATATCAGGGCCCGTAAGCTCGGATAGTATTTTTACTCCAAGCCCTCTACCGCCAAAGTATTCTTGGATCAGTTTTTCGTCAGTATTAATTGTAGTAATTAATTCAGAACTAAGATCTATATGTATCGTTTTTCCAATCCTATTGCCCATTCTGTGTCCTCTTATTTTACTCTTTTCTAAACCTATTTTTCAATCGTGCGTTTATATAGGTATTTATTTAGGACCTACGCGGTTGAGCCGGGAACCAATAGTATTAAACTCTTAACTGTTTAAATCCCAAGTTCAATTGCAGTGTCTAGTGTATTTGATTTTGTACTTCAAGTGCGTGACCTCTATATACTTTACTTCTATATACTTTATTATTTTCTCAATATTTTAACTTATAAAAAATGATTTTTTTTAATGCTAGCCTTTAAGAGTGGGGAATTCCAGATAATATCGTATGAAACTGGAGAAACCTTATGTCGTTTCCGTATATGCGATTATTCGAAACCAGAAAGGCGAATTTTTACTTTTAAGGAGGGCAGAGAATTCCCACAGTAACCCTGGTAAATGGGACCTCCCAGGTGGAAAATTGGGGCCGCAGGAGCCTCTGACTGAAGCAGTTATGCGAGAAGTCTGGGAAGAAACCGGAATAAATATTGTTGTTGGAGAAATTGCAGGATATGCAACCTTCGAGCTTCCACAAAAAAGAGTAATTGCAATTATTTTCAACGGGGGATATATTGTTGAAGATATTAAATTAAGTCATGAGCACATAGAGTATTCCTGGTTTTCTCTTGATAAGATTCTGGAACTGGATACTCTTCCCATTCATTTTAGAGAATTCTTTAAAAGGTTTGCTGAGGAAAATAATAAACCTTCAGAAACGCCTATTTAATCATAATTTATATCAAGTTATTTAAATAAT
>CAZFNE010000250.1:0-4327 GCA_964520335.1 uncultured Methanosarcinales archaeon
CGGGTTCAAATCAGTGTAGATAAATTATAATGTAAATAAATTTTGGGTCTAATTGCATCAATTATATGGAAGTTATCCAGTTCTTCTTATATGATGCTATTTTTATTATCAAAATCGAAAAGTACAAATTCAGTTAAGATGTAGATCCTGATCTTTTGTCAGTTTTTCCGGATTATTCCATGAAATTTTTTTCCTGGATTTATTACTTTTTAGGCCTTAAACTCGTTTAAGGCCTAAAGCTTAACAGGACACTATTATAATAATTTATATCTAATAGTTTGTGCTGGATAAATCCGATACTTTTAATACTTTATAATGCTGCTTTGTTCTGATGTCTGCAAGCCTGAGTACATACCTGGAATTATTGAGATACAAAAACTGCCTCATGGCAGGCCTGGCAGCCGTGATCGGAACAGTAATTGCTTTTAATATCCTTACATCAAATACCTCTGCAGGATATCAAGGAGCTTTCCCTTTTTTTGACTCAGGGCTCGTCTTCATAGTTGTCTTCCTGGTTTCAGGTGCAGGTAATGCAATAAATGATTATTTCGATGTCAGAATAGATTCTATTAATCGTCCTGAAAGGCCCATTCCTTCCGGAAGGGTAAAATTAAAAGAGGCATTTTATTTCTCTTATTCTCTCTTTACTCTTGGGACACTGTTAGCTTTCCTGATAAATCCGGCCTGCGGAATTATTGCCCTATTTAATTCACTATTACTTATTTTCTACGCAAAAACCCTTAAAGGCACTCCACTTCTGGGAAACCTGAGTATAGGCTACCTTACAGGCTCTACCTTTTTATTCGGAGCCTCAGTTTTCGGACTTGGGGGACTAAAAGCCCTTTCTGTGCTTTTCTTGCTTGCAGCCCTTGCAATTACAGCCAGGGAAATAGTAAAGGACATTGAAGACATGGAAGGAGATAAAATAGAAGGAGCAGACACTTTGCCCTTGAGGATAGGAGCCCGGAAGTCAGCTTATCTTGCTGGTTTTATCGGATTGCTTGCAGTGTTTTTAAGCCCGGTTCCCTATTTTATGGGCTTATTTGGCCCACAATACCTCTATCTTGTATTTCTGGCAGATCTGGGATTTTTCGCGGGCATTTACCAGATCCTTGTCCGGGATAATCCTACGAAATCTTCAAAGATGTTCAAAATTGCAATGTTTTTTGCCCTGATAGCTTTTATTGCAAGCATGTAATCTGAATATAGTTTAGATCTCTTTTAGTTCGGGCTTTTTATCTTATTTTATTATTTTTCTTTTTTATATTTTTATATTCTTTGTATTTTTGTATTTTTTTCATTTAAAGTAACAGCCTTAAAAAGGAACAAAGAGAAAAATAAAAAGAAAATATTACTCTTTTAAAACTTCTAGGTCTTAAAACTTATAAATTCAAGGCTTAAAATTTCTTAGAGGGCTATCTTAGATTAAAAGCCCTCTAGAATCACAGTATTGCTCTTTTTAGATTCCTTTTAAATTCCTTCTAAATTCCTTTTAGTTCTTTTTGTTTAACAGATCGAAACCTTACCTGCAACTAACTCCATTGAAAAGGCCTGAATGTTTTCAAGCTCTTTTTCTATTACTTCAGCAGCTTCTTTTTCAACGTCTTTTGAGGAGCCTTTTTTCATAATTAACTGGGCAGTTGCTATTTGGGGCTGGTCAATAGGAGTTCCGATTTCGCTTAAAAGCCAGACATAGACCTCAGAAACATCAGGAACCTGGGAGTATATGCGGGCAGCAATCCTGTGGGAAAGCAGGTTATAGATTTTCCCTATATGGCTTACAGGGTTTTTCCCTGCTGCAGCTTCACTACTTACTGGGCGGTTCAGGGGAATTATTCCGTTTACGCGATTTCCGCGCCCTACCTGTCCGCCGTCGGCATCTTCGGCAGATGTACCGGTTACTGTAGTATAAATTCCCTGCATCCCTCTTCCAGGCATATCCAGGGTATTGAGGGAAGCTGTTGGTTTTACACACATGCAGCCCTGGAACTCTGCTCTTGCCTTTTCTGAAAAGCCTGCTGCAAACTCTTCTATTCTCTCATGCAGCTCAATCTTCTTTTTAAAATAATCTGCCTCGGATTCTACAAACATATCCACAAGGGGCATTGCAACTGTCAGGTGTACATTTTCCTTATGCCTGAGCCCCATAATCTTTACGTCTTCTCCGGATTCCGGGTATTCTTTTTTGAACTTTTTTGAATTCAGGTAGTGTTCACATTCAAAAACCAGTCTTTCTGTAGGGCTCAAAGGGGCATATCCAACTGCCGCAGAGGTATCATTTGCCCCCAGAATTTCTCCCCCTCTTGTAAAAATGTCAGTCAATTCTGCAGAGCCTTTCTTTAGCTCTACCTGATATATGAGATTTTCAGGGTCAACAAACCTTAGCTTGTCCAGAAACCATTCTTTTGCCGTCCCTACTGCAATCCCAGGTACATCGATTTCGATTCCTTCTGCTTCGTAGGTTGCCCTGTCCCCAAAAATAAGCCTCATAGGACTTATTATCCTGCCTCCGCCGAATTTACCTTCAACTTCACCTGCGACAAGCATGCCTTTGTCTATATTGTGGTGCAGGATAGTCCCGAAGGTTTCAAGGTATTTCTGACTCAGATTCACCGAAATCTGTTCCATAATTGAGTCGCAAATCGAATCAGGATGTCCTATCCCCTTTCTTTCAACAACTTCAACTTTCTGGCGGTAAACTTCTGTTCCTTTCAATTCTTCTATAACAATATTTCTCAAATTTATTCCCCCTCTTTGTCGCTTAAGACTATAATTTTTTCAAATACTAATTATCTAAATTATAACCATTAACCAGGCTATAATTAAGATGTCATTAAGATATAATAACCGTCTCTAAACAGTAAGAACTCAAAGCCGATGACATATAGAGATCACAGCTAACTATAATTTAATTAAAGTGATTTAATTAAAGAAAGTGCTTGCAGTTAAACCAAAAATTTAAATCAAATGCATAAAATAAAATTTCCTCAAAATTAAACTGAAAAATGAATTTATTCTGAATTAATATAAACGTAAAAATAAAACAAACATAAAATAAAAATAAAATTACAAATAAAACTAAAAATAAAAATAAAAACATCACAAAAAACATCAAAAAATTGCAAAAACAATTAATTAGACCAATAAGCAGAATTTCTGACCGAAATCAAAGAGTAAATTATGAAAATATCAGGTACTTTAAGTACTTAAACTATTCAAATAAAATTAACTAAAAGCCTCAAATAAATTCGATTTCGTCAGAATATCCCAGTTTGTTTTTTTCTGTTTTTTCGGGCTCAGGCTCTTTTCCATTTTCAGGCAAATGTTTCAGATATTCCTTTATCATCATAGGGAAAGTATTTGCAGGCACGAATCTGACCCCTAACTGCTCTGCCCATTTCTCAATCCCGTAGTCGCTTGCAATAACTGCTGCATCAAGTTCTTTAGCAAGGATAAGGACATCAATATCAGGGGCACTGTCCAGAATCCCATACCTCAGGGCAGCCCGGTATTTATTCCTGAATTTTCCGATAATTCCGCCAATTACCTCTCTTTCGACTTCTTCTTTGTATTCTTTTTGCTTGCTCTGGGGGTTTTCCCTAAAAAGGCACTCTGTGGCCGCTTCCCAGATAGCGTCTTCTGCAACTCCCATTCCCCTGTTAATTCTTTCCCGCATATACGACACATATTCATGGAAGATTTGTGAAGTAACATTGACCCTGTAGCGGTCAGGAGATTTTTTTACAAGCCAGGTGTCGATCTTCGCTATCACTTCCCTATCACAGCCGTTGCGGCTCGCAAATTCGTACATTTCTTTATATACGGACGGATAGGGCACGTAACAGCTTATCCCAAACTGAAGTCGGGCATCTGCTATCAGGTCAAGAATCGCTTTCATTCCTTCACACAGGGAAGCATAGCCCATGACTTCACGAGTTTGCAGATCCGTTAGTGCTGTCGTATCCAGCACAAATCTCTGCTTAAGCATTTTTTTCGAATCCTTTTAATGGCTTTTTCCTTTTCTTATGTATTAAACAAGCAGCAATAAAATTCTTTGTCTTGTCTCTCTATTTTTTATCTGTCAGTTGCCTGTATTCAATTTTGTTAATTACTTCTATCTTTCTTATTTATCTTCCTCTTATTCTTTTCATAATCCTTTACTACCAAATTTTTTAACTACTAATCTTATAAGCTTTTATTTCAAACTTTGTTTTTTCTTAATCATCTTATTTATCTTATTTATCTTATTTATAAAGTCTATTGGGCTCATTTTAAAATTTCCTAACTGCTCGACTTTATTTATTTTGTTTTTTCAGGAATTGTTCTA
>CAZFNE010000250.1:4427-5524 GCA_964520335.1 uncultured Methanosarcinales archaeon
AGGAATTGTTCTAATCCTTTATTTTCTTAATTGTTCGTATTTACCCGGTTCCGATTCAAAACAACAATTGTATATAGTGCGAAGACGTATATTTATATAGGGAAGCTGAAACCAGAAGCTAGAAAGTGGTTCACAACCTGCCTCATAAAATGTTTTCTAACATTGTTTAATATAAAAGCGTCGAAAGTCTTTCTGGGCAAACATCTAATAAAAAATTTATATGTTTTCGTCAGATTTGTCTTTCCAGCTCTGGACCTAACTTCTCTAGCTTAAATGCCTGCAGTTTTTATATTCAAGAACGTGCAGGCTAAATCAATTAACAGTGTGAATATTGGGCCGAGTAAAGACACTTTAATAACCCGGTTCGGTATAATTTAATAAGGACTGAAAATGGGGAATAAAAATGAGTGTAAATGCAGAATCATTGGAACCTTCTGTAGGCTCAGTACAAAATATAGCGAAGAATCCTCTGAAGAAAGGAAGCGGCACAATGAAAGAATATTGTAATATCTGCGGTCGGGAGCTGCTGGAAGACGTGCTGGTTGTAGATACCAGCCTGGATATGAAACCAATTAAATTCAGGGAAGTTCACGGAGATAAGTCGGATTTGATATGCATTGAATGTGCAATCGATTCAGTTGAAAATCCACCCTTTGTCTGTTCAAGATGCGGGCAGCCTATTGAATTCAATGAAAAGTTCTTTGTGTTCAGGGAAGCAACCACAAAACCAGGCGGTCCCAAGGTGGATTTCAAGGAAACTTGCCTTGATGATAAATATGTTTGCAGCACGTGCTTTAATGAGATAATGCACCCTGAGATTGAAGACGAATCCTGAAATTGAAGAAAAAAGAGCCGGAATACAATGCTATAAACTGCTTTTTCTTCAGTTTTCACCTTTTATGGTAACATTCATGATAATAGCAATTATCCATTTTCATTAAACTGATTTTACGTTATTGTAGCGGAACTGAGAAATCAGTTCTGCTTAAGGCCTTTTCTAAATCTTTTGCTCGTTCATTTTTTCCTTCCTTCCATTTTTTTGCAGCATTTTTCTATAATTTTTTACTTAGTGCTATTTTATCCAATTAACCTTCTCG
>CAZFNE010000251.1:0-5508 GCA_964520335.1 uncultured Methanosarcinales archaeon
ATTTCTTCTGCTTCTTCATCATCCGGTTCTTCTAAATCTTCAGATTCGTCTATACCTTCAAGACCTTCAGCAGAATCTTCGGTTTCGTCAAACTCTTCAACTTCAGTTTCTTCAAAGCTATCTATTTCTTCTGTTCCTTCGGGATCAACTTCTAAAGCCTCAGTCCCTTCGGTTGATTGAAGGGCTTCTGAGGTTTGTTGGGCTTTGAAAGCTGAGAGTTTTATTTCCTTTTCGGCTTTTCCGTTTTCGATTCTGGCAATCCCTGCAACTGTATCTCCAGGGTTAAGGTTCATGAGCCTTACCCCCTGTGTATTTCTGCCCTGAATAGAGATACCTTTAGCAGGGATTCGGATAATTATTCCTTCCGAACTTGTAAAAATTAGCTCATCTGTATCGGCTACGGACCGAACTCTCGAAACAGGGCCATTTCTCTCATTGGTAATAATTGTTATTACGCCTTTTCCACCCCTACGATGGGCTGGATACTGGGAATATTCAGTGCGTTTCCCAAACCCGTTTTCTGTTATAGTCAAAAGGGTTGCATGCTCGTCAACGAGATCTATACTGACCACTTCATCATCAGCACCTTCAAGAGTCATGCCGCGAACTCCTCTTGCAGTTCGGCCCATCGGGCGGACGTTTTCTTCGGAGAAGCGTATAGCTTTGCCTTTCCTTGAGACCATTACGACCTCTTTTTTACCGTCCGTAAGGAGCACTCTTACAAGTTCGTCGCCTTCGTCAAGGGTTACTGCGATTATTCCGGCTTTTCTTGGATTCTTAAATTCGGAAAGCGGGGTTTTCTTGATTGTGCCTGCCTTTGTTGCCATAAGCAGGTAGCAATCCTCAGTAAACTCTTTTACAGGGATCATAGCATTGACTACTTCGCCTTCCTGAAGTTCAAGCAGGTTTACTATTGCCTTGCCTCTTGACTGGCGGGAGCCTTCAGGAATTTCATAGACTTTCTGCCAGTATAATCTGCCCAGGTTAGTGAAGAAGAGGATGTAATTATGGGTTGATGAAATGAACAGGTTTTCCACAAAGTCTTCTTCCTTCATCTCCATGCCGATTATACCTTTTCCTCCACGGCGCTGCATAGTATAGGTGCTGAGAGGAAGCCGCTTTATGTAGCCGCCGTTTGTAATTGTTACAACTACTTCCTGTTCGTGGATCAGATCTTCGTCTGTAACCGTAACAGCAGACTGTACTATCTTAGTCCTTCGGGGGTTCCCATATTTCTCTTTAATTTCAAAAAGCTCATTTTTAATGATTTCGAGTTTGAGCTCGTCACTCTCAAGGATTTTTCTTAATTCGGCAATTAGCTTTACCAGGGCTTCAAGTTCTTCAAGGATCTTCTGGGTTTCAAGGCCTGTCAGACGCTGCAAACGCATGTCCAGGATAGCTTTAGACTGGATTTCATCAAGTTCGAAGTTTTCCATGAGGCCTTTTTTCGCTTCTTCTGCATTTGCAGAAGCTTTAATTAAGGCAACGACTGCATCGATATTATCCAGGGCAATTTTTAACCCTTCGAGGATGTGGGCCCTTTCTTCGCTTTTCTTGAGGTCATAAAGCGTCCTTTTCTGGACAATTTCCATCCTGTAGTTCAGATAGATTTCAAGAAGCTGTTTTAAGTTGAGTTCTTTTGGCTTCCCGTCCACAAGGGCTAGATTAATTACCCCGAAACTGGTTTCCATCTGAGTATGCTTGTAAAGCTGGTTTAAAATAACCTTGGGATTTGTGCCCCTGGACAGCTCTATAACAACCCTGATCCCGTCCCTATCTGATTCGTCGCGCAGGTCGGAAATCCCTACAATAGTTTTTTCCCTGGCTAGTTGCGCAATATTTTCAATCATGCGGGCTTTGTTTACCTGGTAGGGTAGTTCTGTAACTATAATCTGCTGCCTGTCTCGCTTCAGTTCCTCGATTTCTGCAACTGCTCTGATCTTTATAGGGCCTCTGCCTGTAGAAAATGCTGACTTTATGCCTGCAGTCCCGAGAATATGGGCTCCTGTAGGAAAATCCGGACCTTTTATTACGGTCATAAGCTCGGGTACAGTAGTTTCCGGATTTTCAATGAGCATGAAGATTCCGTCAATTACCTCTCCTAAATTATGAGGAGGCATATTTGTTGCCATTCCTACTGCAATGCCTGTAGACCCGTTAATAAGCAGGTTTGGAAGCTTTGCAGGCAGGACTTCAGGCTCTTCCATGGAACCGTCGTAATTAGGCCTGAAAGGTACGGTTTCCTTCTCAATATCTTCCAGCATCTCTTCGGCAATTTTGTCCATGCGTACTTCAGTGTAACGCATTGCAGCAGCCGAATCTCCATCAATTGACCCGAAGTTTCCCTGCCCGTCAATCAAAGGGTAGCGTAAAGAGAAATCCTGGACCATACGCACAATACTGTCGTAGACTGCCGAATCTCCGTGAGGGTGGTATTTACCAAGTACGTCTCCTACTACACGGGCAGACTTTTTGTAAGGCTTATCATGCGTAATGCCTGCCTCTTTCATGGCAAAGAGAATCCTGCGGTGTACAGGCTTTAGACCGTCGCGAGAGTCAGGAAGAGCCCTCCCGACAATTACGCTCATTGCATAGTTAATATAGGAGCGTTTCATCTCCGCATCAATAAGAATAGGGGTAATTCCCTTCCTTTCAGGCTCTTCGGGTTCAAATTCATCGTCCAGGTCTTCTTCCTGTAGATCCGGGCTTATCCTGGCTTCCAGACCAATTCCAGACTCCAGGGCTATTTCAGAGCCTGATTCTACTTCCGAGTCCGAAACCTTCTCAGTGCCTACAGATTCTTCAGAATCTTTATTTCCATTTGATGTCGAATCTGATATGGAATCGGATAAGGCTTCTGGTCCTGATTCTTCCTTTTTTGTTTCTCTCTTTTCGCTCTCGTCTTGTGGATCTTCAGAATGTTCATCTGAAATTAAAGTAGCTTGATAAAATTTTTTCATTTCTGCTTCTGATTGATTCTTTTCTTCATATTTTGCCATTTTTTAGCCCCCTCAGATATCCAGATCCACGACCTCTTTAGCATGGGTTTCTATGAAGTTCCTGCGGGGCTCAACTTCATCTCCCATAAGTATCCTGAAGATCTCATCTGCCTGGATCGCATCTTCAAGAGTTACCTGTAAAAGGGTTCGGGTCTCAGGTTTCATTGTTGTCTCCCAGAGCTGCCCGGGATTCATTTCTCCAAGACCTTTATAACGCTGGATTGTGAGCCCTTTTTCTCCAAGTTCTTTCTTCTTCTGGTTCAGCTCTTTATCGGAATACACGTAATGCTCCGCTTTCCCTTTCTTTATGCGGTAGAGAGGCGGCTGGGCAATATACACATATCCGGCATCGATTAAGGGCCTCATGTAGCGGAAAAACATAGTAAGAAGAAGGGTTCTGATATGAGCTCCGTCCACATCGGCATCGGTCATGACAATTACCTTATGATAACGTGCACTCTCAAGGTCAAAGTCTTCGCTGACTCCTGTACCTATGGCTGTAACCAGGGAAATTATCTCGTTATTCTTCAGGATCTTTGCAAGCCTGGCCTTTTCCACGTTCAGGATCTTACCTCGCAGGGGAAGAATTGCCTGGAAACTCCTGTCCCTTCCCTGTTTTGCTGAACCGCCTGCAGAATCTCCTTCTACAATGTAAATTTCACAGGCTGAAGGGTTTTTTTCGGAGCAGTCAGCAAGTTTTCCCGGAAGCGTGCTGACCTCAAGAGCATTCTTTCTTCTGGTCAGTTCCCTTGCCTTTTTTGCAGCTTCTCTTGCTCTCTGCGCGAGCAGGGCTTTTTCAAGGATAATATTTGCAACTTTGGGGTTTTCTTCGAAATATTCAGAAAGCCCATCGGTTACAAGGGAATCAACTATTCCCTTTACATCACTATTTCCAAGTTTTGTTTTGGTTTGCCCCTCAAACTGGGGTTCCATAAGCTTAACGCTGATAATTGCAGTCAGCCCTTCTCTGACATCGTCCCCTGTAAGCTTTGAGTCTTCTTTGGTGAGCTTATTGGCTTTAATATAATCGTTTGCAACCCTTGTAAGGGCTGTTTTAAAGCCGATAATATGGGTTCCGCCTTCGTGGGTATTAATGTTGTTTGCAAAAGAGTGCACGTTTTCTGCATATCCATCTGTATACTGCATTGCAATTTCTACTATCATATCGTCTTTTTGGCGCTCGAAATAGATTGGTTTTGGATGGAGAGGCTGTTTTTTCCTGTCCAGATACTCCACAAATTCGACTATTCCGCCTTCATAACTGAAAGTCTCGGCCTGGCCTTCAGGATTTCTTAAGTCCGTGAGGCTGATAGTTATACCCCTGTTCAGAAAAGCAAGCTCTCTTAGCCTGTTCGAAAGAATATCATACTCAAAATTGAGCGTTTCAAAAATCTTTGCATCCGGCATAAAAGTTGTTTTCGTACCTGTTTCTTCTGAGGTCCCTGTTTCCTGAACTTCAGCTTCAGGCTTTCCCCGGATATAACGCTGGAAATATTTTTTACCATCTCTTCTTACTTCAACTTCCAGCCATTCCGAAAGCGCGTTTACCACGGAAACCCCAACACCGTGAAGCCCTCCGGATACTTTGTATGTATTTTTATCAAATTTTCCGCCTGCATGCAGTACGGTTAATACAACCTCAAGGGCAGATTTCTTATGTATTGGGTGGGGATCTATGGGAATACCTCTCCCATTGTCCAGGACTGTCACGCTTCCTTCTGGATTTATGGTAACATCTATCCTGGTACAGAAGCCTGCGAGAGCTTCATCAATACTGTTGTCTACAACTTCGTAGACTAGGTGGTGAAGCCCGCGGCTATCCGTACTTCCTATGTACATACTGGGGCGTTTCCGGACAGCTTCCAGGCCTTCAAGCACCTGGATACGCGAAGCATCGTAAACCTGTTTATCACTCATTTTGGTTTATTCTCCGTAAAAATCTGGTAATTTATTAATTTCAATAAACTGTTCCCTAACGAATTAACATCCTATTCTTTTTTTAAGACTCGCGGGGGAACTTTCATTAAAATAAATCTTAGAAAATGTATCAATTTTACAAGCCTTTAACTATTATTTTTTCAATTTTATAAATAATTCTTATATTTTCTACTATGAACCAAATTCAATATGCGCTCATACATTTTAAGCCTTTAGGTTCCCTGAAAATTCAGCAAGATTTTTCCCAGAAAATCCTTTCAAAAATCGAAATTTTAGCATAATTTTCAATCTAAAAATACCCTTTTCATTCTAATTTTTTAGTATGTCTTAGGGTAAAATAAATATTTCCTGTTATATAAGGAAAATTTTGATTTTTCTTACATGGTTATCCAGAGTTGCGGCATTCTTAAGCTTCAAAGATACAATATATTTTAAAAAGTATAAATTAAGTTTATATTAAGTTTATATTGAGTTCACTCTATCTAAGCTAATGATCTAAAATGCATATCTGTAAAAAAATTCGGTGCAAAAATCTCCCAAATATTTTTTTTCTTTAAAATTCGAAAAATGG
>CAZFNE010000252.1:0-5503 GCA_964520335.1 uncultured Methanosarcinales archaeon
GACCCATCATTTACGACTATTATTTCAAAGTCCTGAACTGTCTGCTTCAGAACAGGAATTTATTGCCCTCTTTACGTGTGGTTCTTTATTGTAAAGAGGAATAACAACTGATAATTTAGCCAGAATATCATCTCCCCTATAATATTCTTATATTAGCTCTTTAAAATGAATAGAAAAGTAAAGCATTTACTGCATTTAGAAAGCCTTCGCTAACTAACTCTTCGATAATCAATGCTTATAAATTCCCCCTTTCCATACTATAAATATATTAATTAAAGCATATAATAGTTTACATGCATGCAAAAAATGTAATTATGTTTTGCATCAGAGTTCTGGACAAGATTATCTTTTTTGTTTATCGGAGCTGTATTTCAAGGGAAAGTGTAGCTAAGATCTTTTATGAATCCATTATTCGCCTTCAGACACTGCAAATTTTATGGTAAAATCAGTCCCGTTTTCTCTTTTTAGTTCGAGCTTTCCTTCAAGCTGGTCTATAAGAATAGTTATTAGCTGGAGGCCAAGAGACTTAAAATCTTCGATTCTGAAATTTTCAGGCAGCCCTATTCCATTATCTGAAACCGTTAAAATAAAATTGGTGGTTTCTTGTTTACAGGCCTCCTTTGTTTCCGAGATTTTACTTGCGGATTTTCCGTCCTTTTCCCTGTGGAGCTTAATTTGAATACTCCCACTGTCTCTTCCTGAGAATGCATACTTGAGGGAATTTGAGACGATTTCATTAACAATCAGGCCCAGAGGGACAGCAATATCCATATCAAAGTAAATGTCCTCTTCCAGGTACATATTTAAACTAATGTTGGAATCTCTAACCGTATAGGTATGGAAAAGGTTTTCAACAAGCCTGCGGAGGTACGGGGAAAAATTCAGGGTATTAGTCCCTTTTTCTTCGTGCAGTTCCTCATGAATAAGGGCAATAGAGGCTACCCTGTCCTGGCTTTCCCGAAAAGCCTTAAGAACCTCAGATTTTTCAAAATGCTCCTTATTTCCGAACTTTTCTACC
Organism: uncultured Methanosarcinales archaeon; assembly: GCA_964520335.1. Taxonomy (GTDB): domain Archaea; phylum Halobacteriota; class Methanosarcinia; order Methanosarcinales; family Methanosarcinaceae; genus Methanosarcina. The sequence continues at coordinate 1,019 of CAZFNE010000252.1, forward strand.
TGAAGATCCAGAAGGGAAGAAATTACCTGCAGATTGTTTTTGATCCTGTGGTGGATCTCTTTTTTCCGGGCAGTTTCAATATTTGCCAGGGTTTCTTCAGCTTCTTTTCGCTTGGTGATATCAGTCAGCGCACTCATAGCGCCAATATACTTTCCTTCCCTGTCAAAAAGAGGTTTGGCATTTAGAAGCACCCAGACAGAAGAGCCATCTTTACGCATTAACTTTGATTCATAGCTTTCACTTATTCCCTGCCTTCTCTTTTCCAGGTTTAGTTTAACAACAGGCCTGTACTCTTTACTGATTAAACCCCATATTGGACTGCCAATGACTTCTTCCGGAAGGTAGCCAAGCATATCTGTTATTTTCCTGTTAACGTAAGTGAATACTTCTTCGTTGTTGGTTATAAGTATGATTTCGTTCGCTGTCTCTACGATATTCCGGTATTTTTCTTCACTTTCCCGAAGTTTCTCTTCAGCTCTCTTCTGCTCAGTGATATCCTGAATCACTCCTCTCATCCGAATAGGGAGATTTTTTTCGTTAAAAATGATTTCCATTTCTCCATGAACTATACGCTCTATGCCGTCATTAGAAATTATCCTGAAATCAATGTTGGAAAATCTCCGCTTAATCTCTCTCTTATAACTATTGTTTACATAATCCCGATCCTCAGGGTGCACATAATTTAAGAATTCCTCATATGACAGCCCGGATTCCTGTGGAGCAAGCCCAAAAATCCTGAACAGCTCGTCAGACCAGTATATCCTTCCAGTTTTGATATTCCAGTCCCAATTGCCGACATGAGCTATTTCCTGAGCTTCAGAAAGACTTGTTTCAATTTCTTTTAGGGAATTATACGCCTCTTCGAGCTCTGCTGTGCGTTCTTTGACCAATTCCCCTAAATTGTCATGGGCTTCTTTTAGCAACGTTTCTGCTTCTTTTATTTCCGTAATATCGCGAGAAATAGCAAGAACAGATTCAGTTTTTCCGTCAAGGAACTCTGGGACCACTCTAGTATAGAAATTATATTTCTTCCCCTGGGAGGATATGTACTCGAACTCAATTGTCTCGGCTTTTCCAGTGGTAAAGACACTGTTATAGCAATTTTCCCATAATTTTACATTCTCAGGATTCATCCCAAGTTCATTATGAGTTTTCCCAATAATTTCTTCATAGGGATACCCATAAATCTTCGCGGCAGCAGGATTGACATACAAATGGCGATTTTGCTTATCAAAACGCGCAATTACATCAGGGGAATTTTCAGATAATGTACGGAAGCGTTTCTCACTTTCCTGAAGCGCCTTTTCAGCTTCCTTGTGTTCGGTAATATCCTGGACAATGCCCCCCATCCGGTGCGTGCTCCCATTGGCATCTAGGCGGTGCCGCCCGGCCGCCCAAATCCATCGAACCTCACCGTCCACGCGCCTGATGCGACACTCAAAATTCCAGTCATTACATGTGGTCGTAGCCTTGCTGAATTTCGAGTCTACCATTGCGCGGTCTTCTGGCAACACGTGATCAAGAAACATCTCGTATGTCCACTGTGGAAGCAACTGCTCGTAGCCGAAAATGCGGTCATGCTCGAGCGACCGATGAGCAGTATGGTTAACCAGGTCGAGGTCCCACGCGCCGGTGTGGCTGGTTTCAAGCGCGAAGCGCAAACGCTTCTCACTCCCACGCAGTGCCTTTTCCGCCCGCTTACGTTCGGTGATATCCTGTGTTATGCCAAAACCCCCGAGCAGGACGCCATCTTTATCAAATTCAAGATATGCCTTTTCACGAGCCCACTTGATTTTACCGTCTGCTATTATGCGGTGTTCGATATCATATGGCTCACCCGCCAGCCCAGCCTTCCATTTCTCATCTACGTATTCCCTGTCATCTGGATGAACTGTCGAAAGGAAAGTCTCATAGGTCAAAGGGATACCTTTTGGGATCTCAAAGATATGGTGATTTTCATCGGACCATGTCAATTCATTCTTACGCACATTAAGACGCCAGCTTCCTATATTTCCCACTGCCTGGGCGCGATCAAAATCTTCCCGATTCTTTCGTAGCGCATCCACGAGGGTATCACGTTCTGCAAGGGATTGGGCAAGCTTGAAATTGCTGTAACTTAGTTGAGAGATCATGCTTGCAAAGGCTATAAAAAAGCCCATGCTATTATTTACAAGTTCCCTGTTTAATCTTGGAACGCGATCAAGGGCCGCTATATATTCTTCCTCATTAAAGCCGTATTTTCGAGCCTGAGCCCGGAAAATTTCATAGTCTGGGGGCTCGTCTTCAAAGAAGAACTGTCCTGCAAAGATGCTTCCGATTCTTCGGCCTTCCAGGATAACAGGAGTCCCCATGGTCCACACATTATTCTTGCATTTATGCAACTTGAATTCTCCTGGAAGGAGTTGAGCAGATAATTCCATATCACTTTCTTTGCAATGCTTGCAGGCTTCCGAATTAGCCCTATGAAATTTTGCGCAAAGATCTTGCCATCCAGCACCTACGATAACATTGCATTCGAGATCCAACAGGCCTATGGAAATATGAGTAAGTTTGGAAAAATCTTCCATTACAGGCCGGATTGCTTCGAGGTCAATAATCTCAGCAAGCTCAAAATCTATCATTTCCCGGGAGGGAGAGAGCACCTTTTCCAAGGTCTGCCTGGTACGCTGTTCCTTCTCGCGCAAAGCCACTTCTGCCTTTTTTCGCTCGTTTATATCCCTGGCAACATGGATACACCCTGAGGCCTTTCCTTCTGAATCATATAAGGGAGAGACGCTGACAATGAAATCCCCGCCCAGGAATTCTTCGTGGACTTCTTCGATATGCTCAAGCCCGTCCTTGAGTAACTGCTTGTAAGGACAGAAAACCGGAGGTTCATCCAGGCCATGAATGGCCTGATAACATGTTAGACCTGTACATTCCTGGGGAGTCAGCCCCAGACTTGCAGCCATTGCCTTGTTTGCACGAACAATCTTGTATTCGGTATCAAGTATAGCTATCAGGTCCGGTACAGCATCAAATGTATACTCCCAATTCTTTGCGGCCTGGGCAGCTGCCTCTTCTGCCTGCTTTCTTTTGGGGCTTTCGATTTTCTCCCAGGTCTCTCCTCGTTTAATCAGTGCAACTTGATGGTTTACAACGACGTCGATAATTTCGGCAGCATTATGCCTGTCAATTGGATAGGTGCAAAGATTTATCATATTGTATGTATCCATACACCTGTCTGTCTCTTCTTTGAATTCAATGAAGCTGCTCCACTGTTCTTTTTGCAGCCAGCTCGTATTCCCACTGAGCCTCATCCCTTCGTAACCCTTATCCAGAGCCTGCTTGAGTTTCTCAAACCGGTTTTTTGAAACGCGCTTTGCATCAAATATCCCATTGGTAACAAACCACTCAGAGTAAGGAATAATTTCAATCTGGCCTTTTGCCAGGTAAGTCTCAAAGTCAGGTACTGTTTTTCTAAGAGCCTCTTTTGCATCCCCAAGATCAACAGGTTCTGAGGTAACCCATAGACAGAATTCGGAATTTTCTAAGCCTGTTTTAAAATAGGCAACTAAAATCTCCATTAAATCTTCTTTTGTGTGATAGAACTGGCAGATGTGCGTTCCCCAGGGCACGTCTCCAATAATATCAATTCCGGATTCTCTCAATTCTCTTTTCATTCCATACCTTCCGGGCTTTGTTTAGTGTTATTGAGTTTACAGAGGCTCAATAAAAAATACAGGTGCTACAATTTATTATGACTGGACTCTCAGACTGTTCAAGATATCTTTAATCTCTATATTTCAATTCGTTCCAGTATCATTCAAGTTTTTTAATAATTTTACTATATTTTTCTCTCAGTTTTACTTAGATCTGCTTTCAATGATTTTTCCAGGGTGTTAAAAAAACAAATTACTCTACCTGGCATTTAAAACCCAGAAAATAGATCTCAATTTTTTCATATAGTTTTTTACTTGATAAAGTATCCTATTTGTATGACTTGGCTGTAAGTATTAATAATTAGTTATTCTTTTTGCTTATTTTATAATTTAAATGCATTAAATATTATCTACTTACCAGAGAATGAGATAAAGTCATATTTACTTCGTTAAAATTCATAAGATTCAAAAACAATTTAATTAAATGAGAATTATTTAAGCGCCTAATTAAGTTGTTTAATATCTGCTTATTTTACCTGTTATTCTTTTCTAAATTATTTGCCACACTCTAGCAGGTCATGCTCCGGAACTTTTTTTCGGCAATAGAGCATATACAAAAGTCTCTTTTGCAAGTTTTTAATCGATAACTTTCAGAGAGTTTTTGTATAATTTTAATATTTGTCTCATCTGCGTTATCTGTATATTCGGCTAAGATATCGAGATTACTTATTAATCATCAGCCTAATACTTGAACAAATTGGAATGATCTCCAAAATTAAATAACAGAAATTGGCATTGGTAATCAATTATATGTATAGATATATAGTATTAGAAACTATAATAG
>CAZFNE010000253.1:0-5469 GCA_964520335.1 uncultured Methanosarcinales archaeon
GATGGAAAAATCTGTAAAAATGGTTTTAGCTCTTCTCGTCATTATTTTACTGACTTTGGTCGTTGCTTATGCAACCCTTCCTTATATAAATTATATTTTCGGAGCTTTCATCCTTTTTGTTATTTTCAGGTCCCTGTATCAGTTTCTTACAAAAAAAGTAAAAGTTCAGAAACAATTTGCGGCAGTTTTTGTGATAATCGTTTCGATCTTCGTTGTCCTTATCCCTTTTTATTTTCTCTTAAGTATAATTATCGGCGAAATCCAGCAGCTTTTGCTTGATAGGGCTGCAATTGTCGCATCTATCCAGGCTGGAGGCCAATTTTTCTCTTATTTTCTTACCAGGCTTTACATTCCAACCGAAACAATTCAGACGCAAATTGAAGCACGGGTTATGGATATAGCTTCTGAGGCAGTTAATTATACAAGTTTGTTCATCCTTGGTTCAATCCAGAACTTCAGCAAACAGTCAATCGGACTTTTGATAATGTATTTTCTGCTTTACTACCTCTTTACCGAGGAAGATTCTGCTTTTGTACACAGAATTTATTGTGCAATTCCCTTTAATGACCAGAACACAAAGGCTTTGATCAACGAATTCAGAGTAATTGTAAGGACGACGCTTATAGCAAGCGGGGCAATTTCTATTTTTCAAGGTGCAGTCCTGACTCTAATATTTCTTTTCTTTGACATTCAGGGAGCTTTCCTCTGGGGCTTTATTGCTGCAATCCTTTCCTTCCTGCCTGTTGTAGGAGCTCCTTTAGTCTGGATCCCTGCAGCAATTTTCCAGATCTTCCAGAGAGATTACACTGCAGGAATAGTTATTCTGGCAGCAGGAGGGCTTATAAGCATCATAGATTATTTCTTGAGACCTATTATCCAGAAGAAAGTCGGAGAAATTCACCCATTTTTATCCCTGCTTGGAATTGTTATAGGGGTCTCTCTTTTTGGGCTAATAGGAATCGTGATAGGTCCACTTCTATTATCTTATTTCGTTTTGACCATAGAGATGTTTTCAAAAGAGTATATCTCTAAATCAGAATAAATACAAATAAAAAAGGTAGATAACACCTACCTTTTGAAATTATTTAGCTGCCGAAGCAAATTTCAGCATGTATTGTAATTTAACTGCGATATTCAAGAGTTTTTGGATCGGTCTTTCCAAAGGTCAAATACCACGGATTTATCAATTTTCCGCCTGGCATTATGAAGGAATCATATGTACCATATTTAGCAGTACCATAATCAACATTATATTGCCTTACTTCACCTGTGTTATTAGCCGGATAATAAATCGGAACAAAAAGACGTCCATTTGGCCCAAATATTATTGCTTGAGCGTAGGCACGATCTTGGCCGATCTTATAAAGTTCAATCTTTCTCAAAAAATATCCCTTTTTGCCATCGTAAATCTGAATAGAATCCGTATCAGTTGTATTATTCTGGAAGCTGGTAATATAGAGATTCCTATCAGGACCGAATACAAGTCCTTCTGGACGATTTAATCTACCAAAACCGCCTTCATCGGTGATGAAAACGCCTTTATCTCCAATGCTTCCATCTGGATTAAAGCGAAGTACGTGACCTCCACTTTTATTAGACAGATTCATAACCGATACATAAATATGACCATCTGGACCAAATACAATCCCACGAGGATAGAAAACTACATTTTGAAAAACACTCATGAAATCTCCGAAGAAAGTTCCATCTTGTGAGTTGTAAGAACGGACACTTCCTGGGTTTCCGTTCTCATCGGTTAAATTTGCTACATATAATTTTTTATTGTTCAGGCTAATACCGCGTGGTGCATAAGGCGCATTTTTATCCGTATTTGGAACTAATGCTTTTTTGAAAGCTCCTGTTTTTCCATCATATTACAATATTTCACCAGATACAGGTTGACCTTGATTTTGATTAGCTACCAGAAGGTTCCCTCTGCCATCAAACAATATCCCTCTCGGTCCATGTAATCCTCCACTAGCTGATCCTACAAAATTGCCGATAAATTCGCCTGAACTTGAGTTGAATTGTTTAACTGTATTGTCTGACCCATCTCCGATGTACAGGAAATCTGTATCAGTGGAGGCTTTAGTTTTGCTAGCTGCGTTTGCATTTGCAGCCATTAATAACAAGACTGTCATGCAAATTAAAATAGTATATGTTTTCTTCATCCTCTGCCTCTTTTAGATTTATTTCGAATTAATTCGAGGAAACCAAAAAAGTAAAATGCCTGTAAATTTATCGATTAGTATCCAGATTTTCATGCTACGTAATGAATTACTTCAAGTAAGGCAACGAAGAATCGAATGAAGGGACAAAAAAATGGTTTCATAAAATTGGAATTCTAACTGTTTTACAGTACGACAACATTACTTTATAAATGTATAAAGTTATTCAGAATATATATAATAAAAAGGTTCTTAGTGTAAACAATAAGCTGATCCCAAAACTCTAAATTGCTTCTCGTAATATTGTATTCCAAATTATCAATCGAGCTTCTGATCTCTAAATTAATTTTGAAAAATTATAATATTTCTGAAAAAATGGTTTTGGGATAGCCTCAATATATAATTGAGTTAATACCAAAATATATTTTATTTCACGTCCATAAAATTCTTATAACTATTTTTCATGATCAGAAACTTAATTGGTCATTTGGGTTTGAAAGTCAGGGACGAAATTTTGAGTTTTGGAATAGGCTCTTGAAAATTTACCCAAACAAAAGGTATCAAGTTATTAAACGATAGATCCAGCTTCAGGTGGCTTGGGGTTTCAAAACAGTAACCTTTACCAGTTGGGATTGCTGTGAAAATCATGGAGTAAATTTATAAGTTGATGAGCCTATCCCAAAACCCTAAATTGGGGTATCGAATCCCGAATTTGAAATAATTAATCGATTTCCTGATAAGGAAAATAATTCTGAGATACTCGACTATTTTGCAGAAAACTGAGTTTTGGGATGAGCTCGATATTAAACAAGTTAACGCTATCTTTTTCCAGTTTCTAGTGTACTGATTTCAAAATAAATCCATTAATAAAGGAAGAATATAGCGATACAGGGACAGATTTAAAAGTACAGGTTTGTGAATGTATTTTGGAATCGAAGCACTAGTACTATCCTTAAGAAATCAAATTTTATTTTATGAAAGAAATAGTTAAATCCGTGACTTCAGAGTTGCTTCCAATCCTTATTGGTGGGCCCCATGTACCAAATCCAGAGGAAACAACTACCTGATACTCTTCTTTTCTCAAATAGCCCCAACTTTTTTCAAATACAAGCCTGGAAATTAAAGTATTGGGGAAAAACTGTCCATTATGCGTATGTCCAGATAGTTGTAAATCGATTCCATTTCGCTGCCCTTCTTCCAGAGCAACAGGCTGGTGATCTAAAAGTATAATCGGGAGACTTTTATCTATGCCATCTATGAGATTAGACAGTTCAGCACGGGATTTTCCAAACATACGGCTAGCTATTCGATCATCCCGGCCAACTACATAAAATTGATCGTTTATTTTCAGACATTTGTCAACCAGCACATTAATCCCGGCCTGCTGCAAATGTTCCACGGCCAGCTCGTTTTTGCCGCCAATGTATTCATGGTTTCCGAGAACTGCATATACCCCGTACCCGGATCTTAATTTTTTCAGGATTTCCGGCATTTTATTATTGGCAAATAATTTCACATCCTCGTCTATCGTATCTCCGACCAGAAATACAATGTCTGGGTCAAGCTCGTTGATTCTTTTAACCATTAACTCAAGCCGGTCATTATCAACGACCAGCCCGAGATGTATATCGGATACCATAACAGCATGGAGTTTTGACAAATTTTGCGCTCTTTTTTTAATTGTAATATCATAATGCACAACGTGTGGATGTTTCGCATTCCATGTTCCGTATATTAAAAGAAGAAAAACAAGGGATAAAACCGAAAATCCCGAGTAAAATGACGGATACTGGATCTGTAGCGTTGGGAATATGAGATTAATTAACTTATGAAGAATATCCATGCCTATCCATATCAAAAAAGAGTAATAAACGGCAGCCAGCCAGTAATCGCCTATTATAGAGATAAGATCACTGGCATATTCAGGGTAAAATCTCTTTCCTATTCTGGATACAAAAAGCGAAGTTGCAAGAAGCATATAGAAGATCCAGTAAAGCATAGAGTAAGGCTCAATAAGGCTTTTTATTGACTGGAAAAAACGTAAACCTACATAGTAGTTTCCGGCAATATAAATAGAGATAAAAATACTTAGAAAAGCTAAAAAGAGCAAACTCGTTTTTTTATTTTTCTTTACTTTATCTACCATAGTATTCTATCTCACTAGCTGTTTTGTTAATGGCCTGTTTGGAATTATTGACAAAGATTAATACATTTTTCATAAATAGTTGTTATTCAGAGCATCATACTCTTAAAAAATATGTTTTTTATAATAAATATTCCTTAAAGCCAGCCTTCTAAATTAGCTTCCCCTTTTGCGTAGGCATCATGCCATCCTGATGGCACGGGCATTTTTTCATAAAGGCTCTTTCTCTGGGCTTCAAGAAGTTCAGGTGTTTCTCCCATAAACTCTGCAGCGCATAAAACTCTATTTTCCACCTTTTCGGCCAGTTTTTTTAACCAGTCGTAGCCTTCAAAAGACCTGAGAAGATGATGGTCAAGAATGAGTGTGCCCACATCTTGAGCCAGGAGTAGCGCATTTTCAAAAGCCTCTTTCCCTGCTTCAGGGACGCGATGTGAAAGATATACAGGAGGGCCTGAAGCAAAAATAATTGTAGGTTTAAGGGAAAGTACCTCAAGGACGGTTCCCCTTTCAAGAAGCTGAATATCTGAAGTATGGACAAAAACTTCGTCTCCCTCACAGATTCGGGTCATCATTACAGTTCCAAATCCTTTATCTCTTGTTCCATGCGGGACAGGAGCAGAAAAGTCCATATTGTCAGTGCTTTTGCCTTCAGAGGCTGGAAGCGGAAGACCCAGAAAAACAGACAATTCGTTTCTCCGTTTTGCAGATAAACTTGAGATTTTTTCAGGGCCTTTGCACCAGAAATTTACCCCTTCAAGGGGAGGAAGGGTTTCCATTGGCAATTGATAAGGATCCTCTGCCTTCATTGGCATATGGTCCCCATGATAATGACTGATTACAATATCTGTTGCCCCTTCAAGTTCAAAAAGAATCTTTTCCCTTATTTTCATGGCAGCAGCAACTTCTACAGGATGAGGTAAAAGCCTGGAACGCAGACGGGCAAGGGCAACTCCAGGATCAATTACAATCTTTCTTTCATCTGTGTTTACAACACAGGCAAGGGACCTGGCTCCAAAGGACTCACATCCCAGTATTTTTATCTGCAAATAAAACCCCCTACAGAATATTTCCTGATAGAAAAACAGCCCTTAAAAAGACTTAAAGATTTATTCCATTCGAATACCCCGCAGCTTGCTGCGGGGATGGAAACTTCCCCGA
>CAZFNE010000254.1:0-5468 GCA_964520335.1 uncultured Methanosarcinales archaeon
CTCATACTATTTAAAGTTGTATATATTAAAAGGGAATTGAAAAACTTTCAATTACGCTTGACATAGCGGGTTATAAAAAAATAATCAAATATAGAAGACATAATAATACGCAAATCCAAATAAAAAAGTAAGAATTTAATAGAGGAAATATTATAATTTGACAGATTAAGAATCTCAAGTATAATTCAAAGAAATAGAATATTAGATGAAATCTTGCAATGTTAAATTTCGTTCGTATTAAAAAAAGAAATATAAATTCAAAATAAATAGAAATATTTGTTTCTGGTAGTGGTTATTAATTATTTACAAAGATATCTAAAGAGCAAGACGCAAAACTCTAAAACCTGAAAACTTAACTTTAAAATTAAAATATATTAAGATTTAAAAATAAACATAATTAAATATTGATAACATTTACATAAAAATTTATATTAAAATCTACTAGAAAAAATTGAGTAAATATAGGGGCAACATTTTGAGTAAAAAGTGTAAGTAAAAGTTGAAGGAAAAAGAGAAGTCCGGTATACTATAATATAAGTACACTGGTTATAGATAATAGTTTTATTTAACAAATTTGACGTAAACTTTACACTAATTATACACTAATTAGATACTTTATTCCAATTGGATAAAATTAGTCACATACGCTGATGAAGAATATTATAAACACAAGAGTAAAATTAAATAAAAAACCTGCCTCAAAGCAATTGTAATGAGTTGATATCACGATTGAGTTAATAATTAAAGCATTTTGGCTGATGCTTCCAGCCTACCTTCCCAACCCTTTTGCAGCGGTTTTTGGCGGAGGAAAACCAATTGATGGAGGCAGAACCTTAAAAGATGGAAGAAGAATTATAGGAGACGGTAAAACCTACAGAGGGCTTTTTTCAGGCATTTTTTTTGGGGTGCTTGCAGGCTGTATTCAAATCTGGCTTAGCTCAAGAGGATTTGAGATTTTAGGCGTGCAAATGCCAGTTTTCGGCCCTGATTTTCCCAGTGCTTTCAAAGTTGTGCTTGCCCTTGCATGTGGTTCTCTTTTTGGGGATATGTTTAAAAGCTTTTTTAAACGCAGATTGGGGATGAAAAGAGGAGCCTCCTTTCCACTTGTAGACCAGCTTGATTTCGTTATTGGCGCCTGGGTTTTCACATACCTTGCTGCTCCAGAATGGTTTGAAAGCAACTTTACCCTTCCTATAATGATTACAGTATTAGTTGTGACGCCTCTTCTTCATCTTTCAACAAACATAATCGGGTATATTGCAAGAATAAAAAAGGAACCCTGGTAAGTCTGAGGTGTATATTTTAAAAAATGCCTTCTAAGAAGATATCTTATACAACTAGTTTAAAAAATTCTTAGTAAATCTGTTTAGATCTCGTAAATTCCCTAAATCTTTTTATGAGATTTTTTAGTAAAATCTTTTTAATTACTACATGTCGTGTACAATTACGATATTTTATATTACAATATTTTATCGTTTAAATACGAGCTAATAAGCCTGCAAAGGGTGAGAATATGAGCGAATTAAGACCAGAACCGGAAAACGAATCAAATATGCAAAAACAGGAGCTTATCTCAGCTCTTAAAGCCTGCGGGGCTGTAAAATACGGAGACTTTACACTTGCCTCAGGAAAAAAAAGCAAGTACTACATAGATATCAAAAAAGCCAGCACCGACCCGAAAACTCTCAAACTTATTGCTAAACAGGCTGCCCTTAAAATTAAAGGGATGGGCGTAGGGATAGTTGCAGGCGTTGAACTTGGCGGGGTTCCTCTTGCAACAGCAGCCTCAATGGAAACAGAACTTCCTCTACTCATAGTTAGAAAAGCCGTAAAAGATTACGGGACAAAAAGCAGATTTGTAGGAGAGCTTAAACCCGAAGACAGGCTTGTAATGCTCGAAGATGTTACAACAAGTGGAGGCTCAGTAATTGATGCAATTCGAATTGTCAGGGAAGCCGGAGCAGAAGTCAAATACGTGATTTGCGTAGTTGATAGGGAAGAAGGAGCAAAAGAGAGTCTAGCAAAAGAAAAAGTAGAACTTATCCCTCTTGTAACTGCAAGTGATTTATTAAAGTAAACAAATCTTTTTCATTTTTACCAGGATATAGAGACCATTTTTAGGAACATTTAGACTGCTGTAATTTTTATATAAATTTTTATTATTAGTATTAGACTTAATTCCTTTAATTTCTTTTCAATTTTATAGATTATTTCAAAGATAAATTATTATATAAATATCCAATCGTTAAAAGCAAATCTGCCCCATGTTGGAAATAACTCCAGTCTAAATCAAATTATTTTGAAAAATTAATAAAACTATACTTTTAAAAGAAACTAAAAGACCCGTATAAGGCTAAACAATCAGTTCATTTTGAGATCAAACAATGACAAGATATTTATTAGAAGAAATAGAGAAGTAGGAAACCTTTCAGTTAATTCTATAATGCACCAGTTTAAATGAGAATTGCCCATTGATAGAGGCTATTACCTCATAATACATTTCATATTTTATATTTAATATTGAGTTACATAAAATACAGGAACAAGAGGTCTTTAAATTAAAATTTTCAAAATATTCAACTTTTTTATATCCAGATTAATATTATTGTAAGAGAGAATTTTGCTTATTCAGGTAAATAATACTTTTAAAACAAGGAGAATTAAAATGAAGATTTTGCTCATAGGTGGCGGTGGAAGAGAACATGCAATTGCTGAAGGGATCAAGAGAAGTAAACAATCTCCCTCTCTATATGCAGTAATGGCGAAGAAAAATCCAGGAATTGCAGCTCTTTGTGAGGATTTTCAACTTGAGAAAGAAACAGAGCTTGAAAAAATAGTTGAGTACGCAAAAGCTACAGGTATTGAAATGGCTTTTGTAGGCCCCGAAACTCCTCTTGCTGCAGGAGTTGCAGATGCCCTCTGGGAAGCCGGAATTCCTGTTGTCGGCCCCAAAAAAGCCTGCGCAGTCATAGAATTTGATAAAGCCTGGGCAAGAAATTTCATGCAAAAATACGAAATTGAAGGCTGCCCTGCTTATGGAGTTTTCACTGAAGAAGGCCCAGCACACGCTTTTATTGAAAAGCTTGGAGATGTAGCAGTAAAACCTTCAGGCCTGACAGGAGGCAAAGGAGTTAAAGTAATGGGAGACCAGCTTCCTGATATAGAGGCGGCCAAAGCCTACACAAGCGAAATCCTGGAAAAAGACTCTGTAGTTATAGAAGAACGCTTTATCGGAGAAGAATTTACCTTACAGGCTTTAGTAGACGGAGAAAACCTTGCTTTTTGCCCTCCTGTCCAGGATCATAAGAGAGCTTATGAAGGCGACCTCGGCCCAAACACAGGAGGAATGGGCTCTTACACAGCCGCAGGGGAACTTCTGCCCTTTATGCTTCAGGAAGACCTCGAAAAAGCAAAACAGATCATGCAGGCCACTGTAAATGCGCTCTACAAAGAAACAGGCACAAAATATCAGGGTGTGCTTTACGGCCAGTTTATCTTAACAGCTAAAGGCCCCAAAGTGGTAGAATTTAACGCCAGGTTCGGAGATCCCGAAGCTATGAATGTGATTCCACTTATCCAAACGGATTTTGTAGAAATTATGGATGCAATTGTAAAAGGTAAATTAGGAGAACTGCCTGTAAAGTTTAGTAAGAAGGCAACCGTATGCAAGTATGCAGTTCCTGCCGGCTATCCTGAAAAACCTGAAAAAGACAGCGAGGTAACTGTAGGAAACATAGGAAAAGCCTCAGTTTACTATGCCAGTGTCTATGAGAAGGAAGGAAAAATCTATACTACAAGCTCCCGCGCGATTGCAGTTGTTGGCAGGGCAGAAACTATCGAAGAAGCTGAAAAAATTGCTCAGAATGCCCTTGAGAACCTTCATGGAAAACTGTTTTTCCGAAAAGATATTGGGACTTCTGCTCTCATCCAAAAGAGAGTTGAGCATATGAAAGAACTCAGAGGCTAATAGAAGCTAAATAGATTAAATATTAAGAAAAGCTTTAGAAAAATAGCTCTCAAAGTTTTGCCTGTAAATAATACCAGGCTAATGCCCCTACAAATAACATAAACAAATTTAGTAAATACTAGCAATACCCTAGAAAGGCCAGATAATATCGGCGATTATCAGCAAATAATGCTATGTACTATATGCAGCAATATAGAGTATAAAATTACATTTTATAAACTTATAGAATATATTTGAGATAGAATTCGATTTAAAATTATTTAAAATTATTTAAAATTTGATGTAAATTATGATTCAAAGTATAGATCTAGACGAGTTAAATCAGCCAGGAAAGGTTCGAGGTTGAAACGATGAAGAAAGATGTACTTTCGATAACTGACCTGTCCAGAGAGGAGATATACGAACTCCTCGAATCGGCCAGGGACTTGAAAGCAAAGCGCAAGGCAGGAGAATCTACCGAGTTTCTAAAAAACAAAAGCCTCGGAATGATTTTTGAAAAATCCTCTACAAGGACAAGAGTCTCATTTGAGGTTGCCATGACTGATTTTGGAGGCCATGCCCTTTACCTGAATTCAAGGGATATCCAGGTAGGAAGAGGAGAAACAATAGAAGACACTGCAAGAACCCTTTCAGGCTACCTCCATGGGCTTATGGCCAGGGTTATGAGCCACGATACTGTTGAAAAACTGGCTAAATACTCAACAATGCCCGTAATTAACGCGCTTTCGGACAGAGAACACCCCTGCCAGATTCTTGGCGATTTCCTGACCATTATGGAAAGGAAGAATAAATTCGAAGGCCTGAAATTTGCCTGGATAGGGGATGGAAATAATGTTTGCAACTCAGCCCTGCTCGGCTCGGCCATTATGGGAATGGATTTTGCAATCGCCTGCCCCAAAGGTTACGAACCAAAACCCGAATTTCTGGAACAGGCAAAAGCCCTTGGGGGCAACTATACCATTACTGATGATCCCAAAGTGGCTGCAAAAGATGCAGATATAATCTATACAGACGTCTGGGTTTCTATGGGTGACGAAGTCGAACAGGAAAAACGTTTGAAGGATTTCAAGAGTTTCCAGGTCAATTCCGAGCTTCTTAGTATTGCAACGCCAGACGTAATGGTTATGCACTGCCTGCCAGCCAGAAGAGGTTTTGAAATTACAGATGAAGTAATGGACGGACCCTGTTCTTCAATCTTTGAAGAGGCAGAAAACCGTTTGCATGCCCAGAAGGCCCTTATCCTTAAATTGATGAGATAAACCAATAAGAATGAACAATAAGATAAATTGATGAGATATTGATGAGATAAAATTTCATCAATTTTCAAACCTATTTAAAACCATTTGCTTTCTGAAACCTATCCCGAAGATAAAGAAATTTTTTAGTTATGTCGCAGCACGAAAAGGCTTTCAAGGAAAAAGTATAAGAACAAAGAGTACTACTATGTGCTCTGCAACATAAGATATCTCGTGCGAGAGTTGCCCAGCCAGGTCAAAGGCGC
>CAZFNE010000255.1:0-5465 GCA_964520335.1 uncultured Methanosarcinales archaeon
TTACTGCAGCCTATGCCCTCGGTAATATAAGCAATCCAAAAGCAGTTGATTCTCTTCTTGAAACTCTCAACGACAGCAACCCCTGGGTAAGAAGGTACGCAGTCGAAGCCCTCGGAAAAATAGGTGATCTAAAAGCAGTAGACCCTCTAGTTAAAAATCTCAATGATCCAGACCTCGAAGTCAGGTGGGCCTCTGCCGAAACCCTAAGAGTATTGACTATACGAAGTCCATAAAATTTTCAGTTTTAAAGCAGCCTAGAACTTGTTGTGACTTCAAAATTTAGAGCATTATTGAGTTTTTCCTTTCATAAGTATTTCAATACTTTAAAGCCAGATATACGTTCTTCAACAGATTTCTTTGATAGAAAAGCTATGTGTATGCAAGTAAAAAACGGCTAAGTTTCTCCAGGTACCCAATTTTTTCGTTCATATGGAAGGAATAACGATTTGATATTGCTATTTTCATTCACCCCCATTTTCTTATTATAATGCGTTAAGACATTTTTCGGATTTTTCTGGAACTTTCTTTGCACATTAATACGAACAGAAATAATACTTTTGCCCTGATAGTTACTTTTGTATGTCATTTTTCCTTTGCAAATCTCATACCACATGGCAGATAATTCTGTGCCCGAGGTTCCTTCATTTGGCATAATTTCTCTCTTTAATCTATGTAAGTAGGTAGTTAGGTTATGCAGTATACAGTTTGATAGGGAAATTAGACTTTGATGAAAGATCGAATACACAAACATAGAGGTGATTAATAACAGTCTGAAAAATCTTCCCAAAAATGGTAAATTATAAAGACAAGATCGACAGATGTCGATAACTTTTGTACTAGCATATAAGCTAAAAGTTGCTTTTATCATATCCAAGAAAACAGTATATTGAAGATAAATTCGTGGAATTAACGGCTAAATATCTTATAAATGAATGTCTCTAAACATTCAAGGCTTCCAAAATGGCAACCTCATACTGATAGACGACCGACTTATTAAGAGTGCCGCAGCCAGAATAAAACTACATCCAATAAGCATTCCGCTGCGAATAGGGCTCCCAAGCACCGTATAATCAAAAATAATACAGGATACAGGCTCGAGTAAAGTCATGATGCTCACTGTAATTGCACTTACCCCTGTAACTCCCCTTATGTAGAAGACAGCTCCGATACCTGTAATCAGGATCCCAAATAGCATAAGGATTGGAAGGTTTGCAGCAAGTAAATCTACAGGCACAGAGATAGCAAAGGGGGATAGGAAAATCATACCTATTACACTCTGCCAGAAGAGTTGGGTAAGGCCGCTATATTCGTCCCTCAGAAAGCGAACTGTGATTATTACCCCACTACTGAAAAGCCCGCCAATTAACCCGAAAATTACTCCTTTGAGATAATTGCTGTTAAAATCGAGCTGCTCAAAACCTCCTTCAGGCCTTGTTACATAGAAAACACCTATAATGCCAAGGAAAAGAGCAAGAATAGTTCTTATGTTATTTTTTTCCCCAAGAAGAAGAGGTGCGAAAAAAGTTAGATAGATAGGATCCGTGTAAAGAAGTAACACTGCTGAAGAAGCCCCAAGATACCGAATTGCGGAATAATAGGAAAACATTTGAGCTACATACAGGAATCCAAGGAAAAATAACCAACCTTTTTTTCTCCTTAGAGAAAGCTCATTTAAGTTCCCTGTAAATGTAAGATAACATAAAATGGCTAAGAGGCCAAAAAAAACCCTGTAAAAAATAATTGAGCCTACATTCAGCTCACTTAACGAGTTCATGAAAATTCCAACCGTCCCGTAAATTATACAGGCAATTAACAACTCAAATTGATATCTAAGGGTAACATTCATAGCTTTTAGATGGGGAAATCTCCATATATACTTTTCAGGAGCCTAAAAATAATTTGTAACTACAAAGAGGAATTTTGATTAACCTCTTATTTCTTCTCTTTTGGTAATATTTCCTAAATTACCTGCCAATTTCTGTAATACAGTTTTTTGACTATTTTTAGTGAAGATAACTGTAAATTACAAGGTTAGAGAAAGAAATTAAAAATTTTTATCCGAGTAGGAAAATAAGAAAAGATATAAGTATAAATATTCGTTTAGCTTTCAACTTATTCATAACTCTTTACATTAATTAGACCAAATGGAGCTAAATTCTTTTGTTAGGCGATAAAACGAACTCTTCTTATGAATGTTTAAATGATGTGTCGACAAAGGACGATATGCTTGGATTTCGTCCTTACGTCGAAGCTATCACAGAGTTTCTTACCGCTGAGTATACGCATCCTCCAATTACTCTTTCTATAGAAGGCCAGTGGGGGTGCGGTAAATCTTCTTTCATGAAGCAATTGCAAGAGGCAATCGATAATAAAAATAAAGGAAAAAATAAAAAAGAATATTTTACTGTATGGTTCAATTCCTGGAAGTATGAAAAAGAAGATGAATTATGGGCTTCTTTTGCTCTTAATTTCACAGATGAGTTATCAAAACAACTTTCATGGAGACATCTACAACAATCAAGGCTTAAATTGTTTTATCTAAGATATAAACTTCGATTTAAAAGTAATTTTTTAGTTTTTATCCATTTTTCCTGGAACATTCTTTGTTTTACGCTTATTTTTTCATTTTTAACTTTAGTCTTTATTTATGTTTTGCATTCCCTGGGCATGCCATTACCAAGCTTCATTAGTGATGGATTTATCCAAAAATTTTCTAATTTTGTTTTGATATCAGCTCCATTTGTAGGCCTGATGAAGTATTTTTCTACTGAAAAGTGGTTTATAGGTGTATTTAGGGATCCTCTTGGCCTGAAAAAGCTTGAATCAAATATAAATTACAAAGATCGTCTCTCTTTTAGAGAGCATTTTCATTCCGATCTCAATGAAATAATCAAGGCTTATATTGGAGATTCGAAAGTCTACGTTTTTATTGACGATCTTGACCGCTGTGAAGTCCCAAAAGCTGCTGAACTCATGCAGGCAATTAACCTTATGGTCTCAGATAACTCAAAAGTTTACTTTTCCTTAGCCATAGACCGGAAAATTATTTCTGCAGGAATTGCTGCTAAAAATGAAAGAGTTATCAACTATTTGGGAGTTGAAGGAATTGAATATGGTTATGATTTTATTGAAAAATTCATCCAGCTTCCATTTAAAGTCCCCAGTCCCAAAAGTTCTGATTTCTTGAAATTTTTAATATCAACCAATGAAGCTAAAATTCCTTCAAATATGTTTGAACCCTTTGAGAAACCAAGCACATCTGAAGGCTTTAATCCTAATAAATATCCTGAAAGATCTATTAAATCCTTGGGAAATCAATCAAGAGGGCAAGAAAATGGAACATATGAGCCCGATAGTGTTAAAACCATATTAAACAAGCAGAAAATATGTTATAGAGATTATGTAGAAGATTTTGAAACCTCAAAGCTGATTCTGGAAATGGTTTCTCCTGCTCTTGATAATAATCCTCGTCGGATTAAACAGTTCATTAATCAGTTTCGTTTTCAAAGAATTATAGGGGAAAGAACGGGTCTCTTTTCTTATGACGAGGGAACTGCTCCCGAAAATATGTGGAACTGCAAAAAACTTGCAAAATTCGTGGCAATAAGCATAAAGTGGAACTCACTTATTTATGCCCTTAATTCAAACAGAGAACTTCTTACCCGTTTACAGGAATATGTGCACAAGCCGGAAAACGGGGGAAAAAACTTGGAGAGGTGGGCCGAGGACGAAAAGCTGATAGAACTATTGAGATATGGTTACACAAAAGATAGTAATATCTTGCAAAGTGCACCAGAATATACCCTTTCAGGTCTTGATTTCAGTAATTTATTACAGATTTCACCTTTACTCACAAATCCTGAAGAAAATTCAGTGCCTTCATTTATCAAAATAAATGATATAGAATTTGTTCTAATCAATAAAGGCGAGTTCATGATAGGATCTCTTGACGATGAAATTGATAGATCTGATTATGAAAGCCCTTCCCATAAAGTAATGATTAAAAATTCTTTCTACTTGGGTAGATATCCTGTTACTCAGAAGCAGTGGATCGCTGTAATGGGAAATAATCCCTCGCGCTTCAAGGGAGATAATCTGCCTGTAGAATCTGTTTCCTGGGATGATATACAGGAGTTTATCAAAAAAATCAATAAAGTAGAAAACACTGAAAAATATCGTCTGCCTTCGGAAGCCGAATGGGAATATGCTTGTCGTGCCGGAAAAACTACAAGATATTATTTTGGTGACAATGAGTCAGAACTTGGTGATTATGCATGGTATTACAACAACTCCGGCCCTAATACTCATCCAGTCGGTCAGAAGAAACCAAATCCTTGGGGCCTTTATGACATGCATGGGAATGTATGGGAATGGGTTCAGGACAGATGGCATAGTGACTACAATGGTGCTCCTTCAGATAGTAAAGCTTGGGAAGATACAAATAACTACCGCCGTGTGGTTAGGGGTGGTGGATGGTACAACGGCCATGCTCGTAACTGCCGTTCGGCAGCCCGTACCGGCTATAACTCAGATAACTGCAAAAGCTACGTTGGTTTCCGCCTTCTAAGAGAACTATAATCCTCTATTTTACAATATCACTACTTCTTGAGGAGATAATTCTTTGGCAAGATCTGAAAATATGAAATTATCAGACCTGATTTATAATACTTGAATTTGAAAATAGTTAGATGTGTAATTTTTAACCTTCTTGCAGTTTTTTACTTGAATTCTCACTTTTAGTACTAAATCTCTTGCTATATCTAGTACTGGATTGTATACTGAAAAAAGTCATTTACTTTACGAAAGTATTATGAAATATCTGGAAGGCGTTTAAATTACCCTGCTTCTCGAAAAAGAAAAAAGGAAATGAAACAGAGCATAAAATTCTCAAATTAGTCTTATTGAGCGAAGTGAAGAGTCCCCTATTTACTTGCAGGCAGCTTTTCGATCTTTAATTTCCTGTGATCTCGAAGAAAAATTCGGACTTTACATCCACTCATAATGCATCAAAACTTCAGGATTAAGGCTCTGCATCAAACTATTTTCAGTATATCCAAAAAAGAGGCAGCCTTTACAGTTTTTAACAATTTCTTTCCTGCGTTCTTCTGAATTTTTCCAAACGCTTTCAAAGCCGTCCCAGATTACATTACCAAGGGCTTCATTTTGCACGCGGCAGGTTTCCAGAGTGCCGTCATGAATAACGTTCATAATTATTCCACTGGCCCGGCATGTATAGTTCATATCCCCGTCTCTAACCATTTTCAGGTAGGTTTTTGAGTTAATAACCGGGTAACCCTGTTCTTTGAGCTCAATTATGCGGTTAATAGTATTTTTGAATTTCTCTGTATCGTGGATCCCTATCTCTTTCCAGGTTTCTTCACTGATGCCGGGAAACCTATGGACAGGTTCGAAGGAAATTTTTACTTCCAGCTTTTTTGCAAGCAAAATAAGGGTTTCAATATCAT
>CAZFNE010000256.1:0-5457 GCA_964520335.1 uncultured Methanosarcinales archaeon
TAAGGAGTTCAAGGTCTTCTATCAGGCGGTCGCTTTCAGCCTGTTCTTTGAATTTAGCAGCTTCCCAGCCTTCCGAGATGTAGTAAAGTTCTCGAAGGGTTGAGCCGCGGGAATGCGCCAGGTGCTCGTTTATAAGAAAATCAGTCGCATATGTGGTTTTTAAGAGCTGGAAGGCCCCTTTTACGGTTTTTGCGCTTCTTTCGCTTTCCCGATCTCCGTAGACCCAGACATCGCTTTCGTCAGAATATTCGATATTGGCCTTGGTTCGGCTGGGCAGGCTGACGCTTGGAACAACTTCGTTTTCAAACTGGGAATAGATTTTTTCTACAATTTCAAGCAACTTTTCCCGGGCCAGAATATCTCCCTGCTTTCGTTTACTCTCGAGACTGTTATTTTCAACTTCTCCTGCCATTTTTTCATCCCTTCTCGCATTTCGTTCCTGCATTCCTTTCTTACATTCCTTTAAAGGCTTTTGCCCCTGTTACAAGTTCTTCTTCTATTCCTTCAACAATAAGGCTCGGAAGTTTGCCGAGTTCCTGGTCTGTTACGGATTCGAGCCTGTAGCTGAGCACTTTTGAAGAATCGGCTGCCGCAGAGATATCCCAGATGTAATCGTAATCATTTCCAAAGGAAACAACTTTTGGTTCAGGTTTTGCTTTGCTGATGCTCCAGGGCAGCATTTCATGAACTTTAAAGGAATAGGCTGCCGTCCCAAAATTCTTTACCTTTATTAAAATGTCTGCAGTCCCATCCTCATTCTTTTTTACTTTCCTGTGCACAAGCAGGTTTCCCATAATATTTGCAACAACAGGATTGATATCAGGGACTTCTTTCTCCAGGATGTTTGCAACTTTAACTGCCATTTTCGGAAGCACTTTTGTAATAATGATTTCTTTTTCCCGACGCTTCTTGAGATTACTCTGCTTGCTCAGGTAATGCTTCAGCTTCCTTGCAGCCTCTTTTACTGCCAGGTCTACTTCTTCTTTTATCACCGGAATGTCTGCAATTGCATCTTTTGATTCTGAGGTAAAAGGCACGTTTATTGAAGCTACATGGATCAAAAGAATTACCGGCCCTGTAGGGATTCCTCCTCCAGGCTGGTTTAATCCATACTGTTTCCATTTGATATCTTCAACGGCATGAGTGGTAACACAGCCTCCCTGCTGGTAGAGTAGAGGAACCCGATTTGCAAAACGCATAATACTGATCTTATCTTCTTTTAGGAGGTCTCCCCCATAGGCGAGCCCGACTTCTACCACAAAGGGATTTCCAGAGAATACTGCGGGTTTTCGGGTGCTTGTGGCAATAAAATCTACACTTGTTTCCTTTTCAAGCCCTCTGTATATGAGTTCTTCTCCAATTGGAGAAAGGCAATCTGTCGGGGGAGCCATTATCTTTACTTTTTGAAAAGCTTCAATTAGTTTTCTCGCTTCGTGCCTGCCAAGCGCATGAGGGTCGATTTCAGGGTCAAGCCCGGCAGCCTTGCAAACTTCTTCGGCAGTTAACAGCCCTATTTTACAAAAAGAGTAGCGAAGGAAGGGAGCAAGTTTCTGGCGCTCGGTATAGTGGAGCATTTTCATAAGCGTACCAAGCTCAATTCCTTCAGGGTGAGGTAAAATCTCTTCGGCAGGCGCGGGCATTTTATCCGTAGCCCTTTCAAAAACCTCTTCGTTGCCATCAGGTTCTATAAGAGTGATTCGAGCATGCGGGTTTACAATCGCTGTGGCCTTTAAGTATTCGTAAACTGACTGCCTTCTTCCCTTTACATAGGCAGCTTTCATTTCAAGCTCAATCTGGGTTCCATGGGGCCTGAACCATTCCTTGATTTCATCTTTGAGGATTTCAGGTTCATTCGTGCTTGTATTTATCATTAGCTCATAATAATGAGCTGGAGCAGTCGAGCTGGTTTTGGAAAGAATCTTGGTATGCCTGCCTGCAGTCATCTGACTGTAAAGTACGGCCGCAGAAATTCCTATTCCCTGCTGTCCCCGGCTCTGTTTGAGGGCGTGAAACCTTGAACCGTAAAGCAGTTTTGCAAAAACTTTTGGGATTTGCTCTTTAATAATTCCGGGCCCGTTATCTTCTATAATAACAGTTACATAGTCCTGGCCAGTCCTTTCAACCTGGACAAGGAGATCAGGCAAAATCCCTGCTTCTTCGCAGGCATCAAGAGCATTATCAACAGCTTCTTTCACAGTCGTTATAAGGCTCCGGGGTGCTGAATCAAAGCCCAGAATTTGCCTGTTTTTCTCAAAAAACTCTGCTACACTTATCGATTTTTGTTTCTTCGCAAGCTCTTCTGCAATAGGAATTTCCATGAAATTTTACCTCAGGCAATAAATTAATCTGATGTTTTAAATGTTATTTAAATAATAAAGGTATTCCTGAAAACCAATGGGTCTTCTTATCAGGGAATTTTTGTAAATTCGTTTAATATTCTTAATATAACTTCTTATATATTGTTTAAATATTTATCTATTAAGAAAGATTTTTACTCACTCATTGCTGATTAGTCGCTTACTATCATCTACCCACTAACTAATTTAAAATCTTTTATATTAAATTAATATTTCTCTTTTTAATTTTGTATTTCTTTTTAATTGTCTTTAAACAAAATTCTATTCTAAAAATTAAGTTTTTTGAATTAATCAAAGTTACATCTTTCTGGATTCTTTTTAGTTAAAGTATCCTAAATATTAGAAATAGAGCTTTTTTTAAAATAGTTAAACTTTTAAATCTAGGATTGACTTGCTAAGTATTGCATTTACATTTCTAAATTATATTTATATAGGAATTTTAAGTTAGGAGGTTTTAAAAAGCATTAAGCAGGGAGTTCAGTGTGAATTTTAATTTTATTAAAATAAATCTGAAGAAAAGATAATTTAATTTAAACTAATCTTTACTTTAAAGTTTAAATTAACAAAACCAAAAAATCCAGTAATATTTGACTATATTTTATTATAATTATCCTTTTAACCTGATTTTCAGATAATTCTAACTTGATATTCTTAGATTAAAATTCAAAGATTTTCAAAAATTCATTAATTTTCGTCTTAATTAGAGCTGGAATATAGAGTTTGTTTAGCTTTTTGGAAATTTTCAATTGGACAGGAGTAAACTTAGTTAGAGCTGATCAGTTTAGAGGTCTGCTCCTATAATCGTCTGGGTGGCAGTAACCGTTTCGCTTTGCCTGATTACGTCTACGACATCATTAAGGGTATGCAAATCCTCGACATCTATTATGATTACGAAATCATACTCTCCAAAGACATGGTAGACGTCCTTTATCCCTTCTATATTCTTCAATTCCCTATATGCAGCCTTTTCGTAGCCAGGCAGCACATTTAATAGTGTTATACCGTATATGGAAACACAACCTTAAATTTTATTATACTATTATGAGTTACAATGTATATGAAAATAGAGGTATTATTTTGAAAAGTTTGTTTGATAAATTGCTCGGAGCAGTCGCAAAGTCAGATAACACAAAAAGAAATTACTCATAATCTATTAAAGCATTTTGTGAATTCACAGATAAAGATCCTGATTAACTCATCATTGAAGCAGAAAAAGAAATTAAGGAAGGTTTGCTAATGCGTGAAAGATCTGTTTCTGATTATGTACCAGACTTCATAGAGTTTTTGAGAGCAAAAATCTTTCTCCTAATACCATTCGTGAATATACAATGGCTATTCAGTCACTTTACAGTATTATGATATTCGATTTCCTAAACAAAGGAATCTTGGATCTACAATATTAGAAAGTAACATGAAATACCTTCAAAAAATGACATTCAAACAATATTAAAAGCATGTGATCCTTTGGAGAAAGCAATTGTACTTGTTGGTGTTTCAAGTGGATTAAGCTCCAATGAGATTATTAATCTAAAAGTTGGTTCTATTAGGAACCTTCCTTGCCTGCTCAGCAGGATTTTTGGTAAACAATAGATAAAGAATATGGACACATTTCTTTCCTTGACCGGCGAAGATATAACGGAAGGTTGCACAATAGGTAACCAGATTATGTGGAGATTCGCGAATAGTTCTCTGTGCCTTTGCTGCGCCAACATCTGCATTTACAAAAATACCATTCCTCCCATTCCACTGCAGTGGGTGTTTTCCCGATTATGGATATGCTCATCAATTGTATATCCTGCCTCTGAAATCAAAGAACGTGCAGCATACTGAATTTCTGGAGAGAGCTGGAAAAGTTACAAAAGGAATTCCCCCTCTTATTACTGTAAATACAACTGCTGGAACTGCTAGTGAAATGGCAAGTTTTTCAATAATTACAGACACAAATAGACGTATTAAAATGGCGATTGCTGACCCACACATGACACCTGACGTAGCAGTTAATTATCCAGAACTTATGGTAAGTATGCCCCCTGCATTAACATCTGCAACTGGAATGGATGAATTAACCTATGCAATTGAGGCTTATGTCTCCACTATGGCAACTCCTACTACTGATGCAGCCGCTATTAAAGCAATTGAACTTATCTCGAAATATTTGCGTGAAGCAGTTGCTCATGGTGAGGATATTAAAACACGGGATATGATGGCCCATGCCGAATACCTGGCAGATCCCATCTTAAGTCATCCTATCAATAGTAACAATTCATTACTACCATACAATTCCTTACGCACTTGAGGTTGACGTCTGTGAGTTACTGAAAGCAGTGAGCATGGGAATCTCTCTGCATATTTTCAAAAATAAGAGTTATACTCGTTTTCAGATTTGACAATGACTCACGGATACGATCGGTGAATTCAATAGGAAAATATATGCAACTCATTTTTAGCTGATAGCTCTTAACTATAATGTAATCCTTATTGTTTATTGGAGTTGATTATTTTGGCATTTACGACTGAAGAAGCAAAAGCAATTGGAGAAAAACTGGGACTGAAATAGGATAAATTCGGTGTTGACCAGTTCAAGGAAGGCATGGAAGTGGAACTTGAACATGGATCGAGGGACAGTTGACGACTGTCACAAACGGTGACCCTTTAATAACTGGTAAAATTGCTCTTGCTCACCTGAACGAATTCCCGGATTACTACGAAAGGTTGGAAAAGATGGAAAAAGAAGCTAAGGAATTTTGGGAAAAAGATTAAACATTTACATTCAGAGCATATCTAATACTTCTACATTGCAGATACAAATCGGATAGAAAAGTTACTCTGGATACTTTTGCAGAAAATAATTCACATGGACAAATATAAGATGGTTATCAATAATAAGTTGATATTTATTCAGAAAAAACATAATTTCACTCTGCATCTAATTTTCCAGTATGTATTCTTTGATTAATCGAGTTCTATGGGCAGAAATAGAAAGAAAAGGGGGAACAAAATAATTATATTCATCGATCTAAATAATATCAGCAAACCCAAAAATTACTAAGCGTTTGTGAATAAATAACCTCTTGAAACTAATAAGCCAGCTAAAAAACAA
>CAZFNE010000257.1:0-5365 GCA_964520335.1 uncultured Methanosarcinales archaeon
ATTCTAGAGACACATTTTTAATGAAAGTTAACCCGAACTTATTTATATTGTTCAGGATGTTTATATTATTCTAGATTTACATTCACACTCGTCAGGAACTACATATTTAAAGAGATTTATCGGGGGAGGTAAATTCTTTTAATAAGCGTGGATCAGTTTAGCGCGTGTGAATTTGAGTAAGTTTTAGGGGAATTCAGCTTAAAATCTTGATTAAAATTTAGAATTAAATTTCTCAAAATGCAGATCCTATCAAAAATATGATTCCCCTAAATTTCAAAAGATGAGTGGAGGAGTCGGAATAAGTAAAACAATTCTTTTAATAGTAACTTTTCTCGTTTTTGCATTAATCCCAAATGTAGGAATCGCAGCTCAGATTTTTGTCGAGCCAGGGAATTCTATACAAACTGCTGTAAATAATGCGCATCCAGGCGACGTAATAGTTTTAAAACCCGGTACATATGTTGAAAGTATCAAAATAAATAAAGGGAATATTACAATCAAATCCGAGTCCGGAAATCCCGAGGATACTATAGTTCAGGCCAGAAGCCAGAGCAGTAATGGATTTTCCTTAACAGGGAAAAACATAGAAATTCGCGGTTTGAAAATTACTGGAGCAGGCAGGCCAGGGTACTCAGGAATTAACCTGTCTTCCTGCACCAACTGCAAGATTGAGAATAACAAACTTGTAAATAACTCGCGTGGAATCTGTCTTTTTAATTCCAGATGGAACCTTATATCTAAAAATACTGCCATAAATAGCGGAACATATGGAATTGCACTTGCAAGTGCTATGAATAATACTATTTCTGGAAATTCGGTTTATGACAATATTAGAGGCCTGTATCTGGGGAGCTCTGATGACAATATAGTGTCAGGTAATAGGGTTTGGAATAACGGTATTTTTGGACTCTTTGTATGTGGGAGAAGCGAGAGGAACACTGTTTATAATAACTACTTCAATGATACTAACCTGACAGTCAAAAATGGGATTGGTAACGCTTACAATATTGCAAAAACTCCAGGTCCCAATATAATGGGAGGACCCTATATTGGAGGCAATTTCTGGGGAAGCCCCAATGGAACAGGTTTCTCGCAAACCACAATTGACCTTGATAAAGACGGTTTTTCTGATTACGTGTATAAAAAGATATCAGGCAGCAAATATTCAGATAATCTTCCCCTCGTTGATCCCAATATCCCAGGTCCTTTTCTTCCTAATGCAAATTTTAGCAGTGATGTCATATCTGGAAATTCTCCATTAAACGTCACTTTCTTTGATAAAAGTACAGGGAATCCAACAAGCTGGGGCTGGAGTTTTGGGGATGGGGCCAGCTCCCTGGAGCAAAATCCAGAGCATACTTACTTTAGCGGTGGGAATTATACAATAACTCTTACTGTAAGCAATACTGCAGGCAGCAATAAAATTGTAAAATCTGATTATATACACGTAATAGGTCCCGTCTTACCAAAACCAGAAGTATCATTCTGGGGTTCAAAGACGGCAGGAACTGCGCCTTTGACGATTTATTTCACCGATAAAAGCACTAATAATCCCACTTCCTGGCTCTGGAATTTTGGAGATGGAACAACCTCAAACCTTCAAAATCCAAAACATACCTATCTAACAGCAGGGAATTATACAGTAACCCTTTTTGCAAGCAATACAGTCGGAACAGGAACTAAAATAAGATCAGATTACATAAAAGTAATCCAGGCTCCTGTTGCATCTTTCTGGGGTTCGAAAACTTCAGGAACCGTGCCTCTTACTGTCTATTTTACAGATAACAGCAAGAACTCTCCAGCCTCATGGGACTGGAATTTCGGAGACGGCGCTACTTCCAAACTTCAAAATCCGACCCACACTTATTCAGAGCCGGGAAATTATACAGTAACTCTCTCCGTGAAAAATGAAGCAGGTACAGGAACAAAAGTGAGGCCTGATTACATACAGGTGACAAGGTCCTTAAAAGTCCCTGCTGCAAGTTTCTGGGGCTCAAAGGTTTCCGGATATGCGCCTTTAACAGTGTATTTTACTGATAACAGTACAAATTTACCGACTTCCTGGCTCTGGAATTTTGGGGATGGAACAACATCAACGCTTCAAAATCCAAAACATACCTATTTAACAGCAGGGAATTATACCGTAACACTAACTGCCACTAACGCGTATGGAGCAGGGACCAAAATAAGAACCGATTACATTAAAGTTATGAAAAATTAAAAAGTAAAAAAGCGAATAATTATATAATTGTATGTGCCGGTTCTCAGGAGAATGAGTGTAAGATCAGACAAATCAAACTTGCAACCATCCTCTTGAGAAAATTTTTAGCATTAGCGGTGCCTTACCACACAATTAGAAAGCCCTATTATTTCTACAATGTCGCTATTATCCGGAGAATGGATAATCATCTGCCCTTTCTTAAGATAAGGAATTCTCCTTTCGTATTCTCTCGGAACTTTAAGAGAAGTAATAGCTGCATCATTATTCAGATTGAGAATTAATTTTGTATTAACCTGTTTAAAAACGGTTTCATCGATATCCTGCGGATCCTGGGTAATCAGGAAAAGCCCAAGCCCCTCTTTTCTGCCCTGCCTGGAAGCGTCTGCAAACCGTGAGATAATAAGGCGGGAGTGCTCCCCATTTGCTTTGGAAAGATAGCGGTGGGCTTCATCCAGAGCCAGAATAATCGGGGTTTCTTTGATAGAATCCGTTCCAGAAGTGCTGAGTTTGTTGTCAACTATAAGGCTCATGATTGTAAGCACTATTAGGTCGCGGATCCTTGGTGTGCTGATATATTCGGTTGGAAAAACCGAGATCTGGCCCGGCTTAAAGATTTTTTCCAGAATTTCCGTAATTGGAGTAGCGTCCTGATCAAAAACCCTGGAAAAGAAACGGCTTTTTACTCTTCTAACTATCCCGTCATATGAGGATTCGTGCAGCTTCCCGCTGTCAACATAGTGGGAGCGAGTGCCTTCGTTATCAATATGAGTGATAAAATTCCGATATGTATGAGGCACACTGGACTTGAAGAAATCCCCAAGCAGAACCTCAAGGCCTATATACTGGAGTTCGGACATTCCTGCTGCTGCAATAAGCCAGGAATTGTGTTCTACAAGCGAAAAAGGAATGGTAAATTCTATTTGCTCAGCCCGGGATTTATCTCCCGAATACCTCTGCCCTTCGACCTTTGCTGTAAAAGCCTTTGTAGCCTGCACGCGACCGTAAATTACTTTTTCAGACTCAAACCTGAATTTGTCACCGTCGTTCAGGGTCTCATTATCTTCGAAAAGCTGGGAATATTCATCCTGGGGATCCATAATTACAAGGCAAGGGAGTTTCCTGGATTTATCAGGAGAACTGCGCAGTTTATACCGGTTGTCGTCTGACATGAACTGCCTGAGTATATTTTTTGAAAGAAAAGTTTTTCCTGTCCCTGTACTTCCGCAAATTAAGATATGCCTGAAAATCAGGGGATCGCCCATTAAATAATCGTTCCTGAGATAATATGCAACTGTCTCAGGCTCCGAATGAGTCTTTACGAGTTCTCCCCCAACACTCAAATGTCCCAGGAAAATTCCGTCTTCAGGAATATTAAGCCCTGTTTGGACCTCAAGCCTGTCGGTAACAGGCAGAAGGGGAGTATTCGGGCGAGGAATTCGGTCTGCCATTCTTCTTGTAAGGGTTCCGTCAGTTTTCCTGTACAGGATGCAGAGCGGGTCAAGACAGGCAAGGAACTTATAATCTGCTTCGTTTATGGGACCTGCTGCAGCATTTAACATCCTCCTTGAGTGAATTTCAGTTGCATCATCGACTACAAATTCCTGCCTGTACTGGAGCTTTCCTACCTTGGAAAAGAGCTTTTCCTCGTTCTCGTAAGGTACGACTACGTAGGTCCCAAGCCTTATTTCGGTTCTTCTGGCAGAAGTTATATAGCCCGTAATTACAGCCCCTGACGGGGTTATTTCCAGAGGTTCTATTCCTGTAGTAACAATTCCGAAAGCCTGGGAAGAAAGAGTGATTCTAGAAATATTAGTTACATTAGACCCTGATTCCGGAAAAACCTCAAAAGGCAGAGGATCTTTTTCAGCAGCTTTAAAACGCGAAGTTTGAGAAGAAGAGTTTGAAAAGGGGGGTTCAGGGAAAGCTAATAATGGTTTCTCCAGAAGAGCAGCTTCAGAAAGCTCAGAAAACCTCTCCCCAGAGGACTCAGAGAAATTCTCTCCAGAGGATTTTGAAATAATCTCAGTGACTTTTTCAAGGTAATCTGGTTCAGGAACTGGAGACAAAGAAGCTTCAGAAGGTATCTCTGATTTTTGAGACAGGGTTTCACTGAGAGAAGGCAGCCTGATATTTTTATCAAGGCTGGCCGCATTTTCAAAACCACTTAAATTAAGGCTGTCGTTTCTTGTTTCCATATTTTTATTATCAGAAGCTTTCCTGACAGGTGTTGTTTCGTTATTTTGTATGGTATCGTATTCCCAATCAGGCTTTTTCTCAAGCCCTTTATCTTCTGCCCCCAAACCTACCTGGGGAGCCAATTCTTTTTTAGGTTTTTCCGAGATGAAAGCCAGAATATCTGCATCTTCATACTTCATTGACATTACCCCACCGAATTTCATTGTACGTAGTATCGGGACTCATATTTTCAAAGAATTTATCGATTTCCTGTCTTTCTACTTTCCTGATTTTTGCGAGATGGTCTGCCTTTGTAAGCGTGAGGGGAAAACCATAAAGAGAAAGGTCAAAAAGGACTTTTTTGGTAATTTGCATGCGCAGGAAATCGTCTTTAATAAGCCCATAAGGAGCCTCAACCTTAAAAACAACATCCTTCGAAGGCACAAAAAGCATGAAAAAACAGAGCGCGTAGTCTTCAGGAGGAAAAGCATGCCTGAGCTTCTGCTGAAGGGCGTTTTCGATTCCAAGCGGGGATGTTCCATTAAGCAGCCTCTCGTAAAACCTGTTGGGCTGTAAAAACCAGCTAGTGTAAGTTATATAAGTGCTTCTTGAAAAGTTATGCTTCCCACTATTTCCGGGTTTCGAATTTCTTCCATTATGCTGCTGTCCTGAAGGGTGCTGTTCTTTTTCAGGAGACAACACATTTCGGAAAAACTGAGAATCGAGCATCCAGGGCAAATCAAAAAATTCCTTTTTCTTTCGGACGCTATCCATAATCTGCACATCAGTCGGGTTTTTCACAAATCCGATAATGGGCTTTTTCGCCTGCAGAAAATGATCCATGATATCAATGTAATTTTGCAGGATCTTCTGAGCGTCCTTATTTTGCCTGATATTTACTTCCTGGTCGTCAAGCACCATCCAGTACATTAGCTGTTTGGGATAAATCGGCCCGTCCATTATGAAAAA
>CAZFNE010000258.1:0-5356 GCA_964520335.1 uncultured Methanosarcinales archaeon
AGGTTACGAAAATAATTTTGAGAAATTAGGAAAAGTTGGTTTTGGGATAGCCTCAGTTATAAATTATGCGTAATTCTAGTTTATTAATTCTTAAAAATGGGACTTGAGGTTGAAATTTTGATTGAAATTTTAATTCCTGAACATGTTCTCTACTTTTAGAAGATTATTTAAAAAGTAGGGAGGGATTAGAAATAAAAGATATAACTTTATACTGTACTGGTTTTAACTATAAGTCTGCATATTATAGAATCCTGCTGTCCTGCCCGGCCAGAATAACAGTTTTTAAACATTACGAGGAACCCGGGGCTTTAATTATTATACGATTGGTTCGAAAAAGCAATCCTAAAATATATAAACGATAAGGATATAGGGTATTCGATTCTTGGGCTCTGAGGCTTAGAGTCACATATCCTGAAACCCTGAAAAAATAACGTAAATATAATAAAAAACTAATATAATTCAACCCAATACAGGGATTAAATTCAAGAATAGAAGAAATTGATTTAGAAATCGGTTTTAATTGAATCCGGAATTGATTTATGTTAATTTGAGATCCTGAGATTCAAAATGACCGCGCTTAAAACATCAGGATTAAAACATTACGCTTAAAATAGCTGGATTTGTATTACTATAATTTGTTACTATCATTAAAAACATCATTAACTGAGGTGTCCGAAACTGCAAACTGCGGAAGAAAGGGTAAGAGCGAGATTAATAAAGTATCTCGGCAGGGACGAGAACGGGATACGCAAAGTTGTGCTCAATCTTTTCCTGACCGGAGACAAGTTCACCACCGGTGAAGTTTATGACTTCCTCGACAAAGGGAACTTTGAAGTAAGCTACCGGGGAGTCTCGGCGATGGTCGGGCTTATGAATACAAGACTTGGAATCCTGAGCATAAACGTCACAGGGGACCATAATGTGTATTCATTAAAAGAGAGTTATAAATGCATTGTAGGTTCAGTGCTTGAGAATTATTGAGTTTTAAGTTAAGATTTAGATTATGTACTGTTTTAAAAACATCAACAAACTCGAAGAGGAAGAACTTCTAAATATTTTTCCTCTAAACGTTAGACTCTCTAATTCTTGAAAAATAGTAAATAGCACTATAATTTCAGTTCAATTCCTTATTTTTAATCAAAGTTACGAGAATTTTCCTCATCGTTTACTACAGGAATTCAGATGGGATAAAATTCGTTCCTCAACTTTCCTCAGAAGATACAGTATACGTAACTTAAAATTAGCAAAGGTAACCGAAAGTTTAAAGGCTTTGTACAAATTATTTTTAAAATAAGTTTGGAAGTTCTACAGCAGGGTAGCATAAAAGATATATCATAAAAAGATACGAATAATATAGTTTTCACAGCCTGCATTTAAAGGAGGCAATAAAGAATTTGAAACTGAATTTATCACATCGAAAAGCCTTCTGGGCGGGGTTACGCTTTCTGAAAAACCGTACGTTCAGTGTATTTTATCAGCGCTATGAGGAAAGGCTAAAAAAGAAGGTCCAAAGTTCAGAAATTCCTCATCATATTGCTGTAATTATGGACGGAAACCGCAGATTCGCCGGGCAACTGGGAAAAACCAGAAGTTTTGGGCACTCTATGGGAGCCGAAGTTACTGAAAAAGTAATAGAATGGTGCTATGAAATAGGAGTAAAACAGCTAACCCTCTATGCTTTTTCTACAGAGAATTTTCAACGCTCTGAAGAAGAGGTCGATGGACTCTTCGTTTTAATAAATGAAAAATTTAAGAAGCTGTACTCTGATTCAAGAACCTATAAAAAAGAGATGCAGGTAAGAGTTATAGGCGACAGGTCAAAATTGCCTGCTTTTCTAAATGAGTCTATTGATAAAATAGAAATTGCTACAGCCCATCATAAGAAATTTCATTTAAATATTGCTATTGCTTATGGAGGCAGGCAGGACATTATTCAGGCCGTTATAGACATTGCAAATTGCGTTTCAAATGGGAAACTCTCTCTTGAAAATGTGGATGAGAACCTTATTTCAAAGCATCTCTATCCCGCTCCAGGTTTCTCCGTCCCAAACGTTGACCTGATTATTCGCACGGGCGGAGACGAAAGAGTTTCAAATTTCCTACCCTGGCAGGCCAATGGAAGTGAATGCGCAACTTACTTCTGTGCTCCGTTCTGGCCAGAATTCAGGAATATTGACCTGCTTCGTTCCATAAGAATTTATCAGGCTCGAAAAGCCGAAAAAAAGCAGGAATACTCTTACAGGATTTCGAAAGTCCTTAGTTTTTTAGGCATAGATAAACACAGTGAGAAATGTGAAGACCTGGGAAAAATCCAGCCTGTAAAGAAACAGGGGATATCTTAAAATTTAGAATTTAGAATTAAGATTTAAACTGAAAATGAGGCTATCCCAAAACCTATTTTTTTCTGATACATTTTGATTTTTTAAAATTAATTTCATAATCAGAAGCTTAGATGATAATTTGAAATACAAAATCAAGATAACTAATTTTGAGTTTTGGGATCAGATCAAT
The DNA here is from genome assembly GCA_964520335.1 of uncultured Methanosarcinales archaeon. Taxonomy (GTDB): domain Archaea; phylum Halobacteriota; class Methanosarcinia; order Methanosarcinales; family Methanosarcinaceae; genus Methanosarcina. The sequence goes on from CAZFNE010000258.1 coordinate 2,512, forward strand.
TTAAACCTTTGTTGGGTATTTGCTATTAATCTATTATTTTGATCCTTTATTGTTAGATTTTGAAACTGTATTTCACCACGTGATTTCTAATTTTAAAATCTATTTTTAGTTTTTACTGTTTTCTTTATGATCGATTTCCATAACCTGACCATTGTCACTAATTCAAATTGGAATTATTTGTTAAATTAGAATTAATTCCAATTAAAATGTATTTTCTTTGAGCTTTTGGTTCTTTACATTTCTTGTGATTTAATAGCAACACCTTTCGATAAAGAAAACCGATATATTGATATTTGAAGCAAGACTATTTAAACTGGGGAATTTGATGGTACCTAATTTCGTTTTGTAAGGTTTTCAAATAACCTTGGGAAAGAATTTCCACAAGTATATACATCCAAAGTTCACTGAAATTACGTAATGATTCATCTCAAAATTGAATATGAATCTTTCTCAGAACTGCCAGAATTAACAGTAATAATTAGATTTTTCAGACTAGGGAAAAGAAGTCTTTGAGATCTCTGGCTGGAAAAAGCCTTGGGAAACGGGGCTTCTTTAAAAAAATCCTTTAAAGTAGATAATTGCATTGAGGTAAATGAAAGCCTGAAGATGGAGGGATTTTACTGGGGAAAGCACAGAAAGAACCAAATCGGCTTATTAATGAGAAAAGCCCATATCTCCTGCAACATGCCTATAATCCTGTAGATTGGTATCCCTGGGGAGAAGAAGCTTTTGAAAAAGCCAGAGAAGAAAACAAACCTATTTTTCTTTCAATCGGTTACTCAACATGCCACTGGTGCCATGTAATGGCGCATGAATCTTTTGAAGACGAAGAAGTTGCAAGCCTTATGAACAGGGCATTTGTTTCTATAAAAGTTGACAGGGAAGAAAGGCCTGATATTGATAATATTTACATGACAGTATGCCAGATCATCCTGGGAAGAGGAGGCTGGCCTCTTAATATTATCATGACTCCTTCTAAAAAACCGTTTTTTGCAGGCACTTATATTCCAAAAAAATCCAGATTCAGTCAGACTGGCATGCTTGAGCTTATACCCAGAATAGAAGAGATCTGGCATAGGCAGCATGCCGAAGTCCTTGAATCGGCTGAGAAAATTACCCTGACAATCCAGAATATGGTATCAGAGTCTGCAGGCGAAGAAATAGGAGGAACAATAATAGAAGAAAGCTATAACGAACTTCTGAATTCATTTGATACCGAATATGGCGGCTTTGAGAGAGCGCCTAAGTTCCCTACTCCACATAAGATGTCCTTTTTGCTTCGTTACTGGAAGCGGAGCGGAAATCCTGAAGCCCTACATATGGTAGAATATACTCTGGAAAATATGTATAAAGGAGGAATTCATGACCACCTTGGTTCGGGCTTTCACCGTTACTCTACAGATAAAATGTGGATTGTGCCGCATTTTGAGAAGATGCTTTATGACCAGGCTCTTCTTGCAGTTACATACACAGAAGCCTATCAGGTCACGGGAAAAGAGAGATATAAAGAGACAGCCGAGGGAATCCTTGACTATGTGTTAAGAGACCTCACCTCCCCGGAAGGTGGGTTTTATTGTGGAGAAGATGCAGATGTCGATGGAGAAGAAGGAATTTACTATCTCTGGACTTTAGAAGAGATTATGAGTATACTGGGGCCTGAAGAATCAGAACTGATAGCCAAAGTCTTCAATTTAAAGAGAGAAGGGAATTTTGAAGAAGAAATAAGGGGCAAAAAAACAGGAACTAATATTATTTATATGACAAAGTCTCCTGAAACTCTTTCCCAGGAACTTAATATTCCAACGATCGAAATTGAAAATAGAATCAAGGCATCTAAAGAGAAACTTCTACAAGCTCGCATCAAGCGTAAAAGGCCCTCAAAAGATGACAAGATCCTTACTGATTGGAATGGGCTCATGATTGCGGCCTTTGCAAAAGGCTTCCAAACTTTTGGGGAGGAAAAATACCTGAAAGCTGCAGAAGAGGCAGCTGATTTCATTCTTAAAAGCCTTTACAGTCCTGAACAGAGGCTTTTGCACCGCTACAGAGATGGTATGGCTGGAATTTCCGGAAATGCGGACGACTATGCTTTTTTAATTCACGGGCTTCTTGAACTTTATGAAGCCGGGTTTAACCTGGATTATCTTAAAGCTGCCCTTTCCCTGAATAAAGAACTCCTGGAACATTTCTGGGACCCTGTACACGGAGGGCTTTTCTTTACTGCTAATGACAGCGAATCCTTGATTTTCAGGAAAAAAGAATTTACAGACTCAGCTATTCCATCTGGAAATTCTATAGAGATGCTAAATCTCCTCAGGCTTTCAAGAATAACTGCAAACCCTGAACTTGAAAATGTTGCTGATGGATTAGGGAGAGCTTTTTCAAAACTGATTCGAAAAATTCCTTCAGGTTACACCCAATTCCTGTCAGCCCTGGATTTTGGGTTAGGGCCCTCATATGAGGTTGTAATTGCAGGAGATAAAGACTCTCCTGATACAAAGCAAATGCTCGAAGAATTATGGACTTATTTTATTCCGAATAAAGTTCTTGTCTTAAAGCCAATAAAAGGTAGTTCTGAAATTACTGAGCTTGCCCCATACACAGAAATGCAGGCTTCAATAGAGGGAAAAGCTACCGCTTATGTATGCGAGAATTACGAGTGCCAGCTTCCAACTACTGAGATAAACGAAATGCTAAAGCTATTGAATATATAAATATGAAGCTTAATATGGGAACTGAAAACTGGATTAAAATAAAGTAAATTTACATAAAAATAATAAAGTTAAAACAAGGGGATAAAAGTATGGAAAACAAAGAATTCACATCTGAAGAGCTTGCAGAATAT
>CAZFNE010000259.1:0-5354 GCA_964520335.1 uncultured Methanosarcinales archaeon
AAAAAATAAAAAAATAAAACTTTGAACCTTAAGACATCGAATTTTCTTTTTCATTTAATTATAATATTCTTTTTTTTGGTATCAACAACCCCGTATGGACACTTTACTGTTAAACTAACAGTATATTTTCCAGGGCGTTTGTATACATGCATTGGATTTTTCAGTGATGAAGTTTTTCCGTCTCCAAATTTCCAAGACCAGTATAGAACATTCGAACGGCTTCTGCTATGATCAGTAAAATATACTTTAACTGGTGCATGTCCAGAAGTAGGCTGCGCAGAAAAATCAGCCTTCATAAACTTCTTCTGACTGGTTTTAGTCTGGCTGGCACTGACTGACCCAACTGTAACTGACATTATAAAAGAGACCAACAGCAAAATAGCCAGTATCTTTGTTATTTTTCCTGTCATTGTTCTGTCCACTCCTTAATTCTTTTAGTGACTCCCTAGCCCACGTATATAAAAATGATTTTAAATAATAAAAATTAAACTCCTTTTTGATATCAGTTGCAAATTCTTTTACGAAAACTAACTTAAATTTACCTTCGGGAATGTTTGGACTTTTACGGTGTTATTGGTTATTTTTTTATTTTAAACCTAAAGAGCATATTGGAGACATCTGGGGAAATTTTCTGAACATTAAGATCGATATGAGGGGATATCGAGCTCATCCCAAAACTCAGTTTTCCGCAAATCAGTTAAAATCTCATAATTATTTTCCTTAGCACAAAATCGATTAATCATTTCAAATTCGAGATTAAATAACTCAATTTAGAGTTTTGGGATAGCTCTCTATGTAAAATCCTTTTAGAATCCCACAGTTAACTATTTTTCAAAAAACTTAATGCACAAAATTAAATTATGAGTTCTTGCCAGTATAAGAGCCAAAAGAGCCAAAGAGCAAATTTATTAAGATTATGCATTTGACACATTAAATAATAAGAAATAAAAAAAAGTATTTTTCAAGAATTATACTTTATTTCACCCAATCCTTTCCATCCAATCTCTTCCAAAATAAGCATCATGGTATATTTTGACAAAATTCTTTTAAAACAAACTCTTTACAAGAGTTTATTTATTTATTCATCGTTTTTCCGAATATTGCATCCAGTATTATATCTCTCTTATATTTATTAGACACTTTGTATAATGGCCTGTAGGCTAAGAAGTGAAAAATGTTTTTCACTTCTCTACATCCTTAAATTCTGTATCCAATTTATATTCTTATTTCTTGAATGTGATCCTGCTTGTCCATTTAGACTTATATTCATGTATTACAATTGTTACAATCAATATATGAGAAATTGAAATTCTGATGCTATTTTAAATTATCATCAACTTGAAGATAATTCAATACATGCTCTGCCTGTAGCATACCTCTCATCTGCGTTTTTTATTTTCAGTTACTTCCTCTTCTATATTTATTTGCTCTATTGTATCTTCATCCTTTTTTATTGGATCCAACTTTTCTATCAATTCTCTTTCCTTATTATCATTTTTTATTTTTCTTGCTGGCATTTGTTCACCTCAGTAGTTTGAGTTCTGTGAAGTAATAAGCTTATTGAAATATAAATCCCTTTATTCTAATACAAACGCGCTTTTTATCTCATTAAAAAAAACCAGGTTATGGCATTTTAAAAATTACTCTAAATTTTTGAGGGGATCTACTGTCAAAAACAAGAAGCAAACCACAAAATAGGAGTAAATAAGAAAAACGTCCCGAGGAAATTCAAACTCAGAATCTCCTCAATGTGAAGGCTAAGGAAATAAGTTACGCACGCACCAAGTTTGGCATTCAAATCTAAGGACCTTTTTTCTCATTTAATAAGAAATCAAACCTCTCGAATACTGTTGAACCACAGACAATTAACGTACCTTACGTTTTTTTGACGATATGAGTGCTGCAATAATTAAGATAAAAGCGCAGAAATAAGTCATATTAGACCCTGCATATGGTACAATACCTGGAGATTTGTCTGGAAATGATGTATTAACATATTCAGATACGCTACCATAAGTTTGAGACTGTGCACTGATTTTCACCGTATAGGTATTTCCAGAATAATTAGTGACGATAAAAGAATCAGTTACCTCACCTACAGGCTTGCTTACCTGGTCATTAGTACCCGAAACTCCTAAAGGCACGAATGTTTTTCCATCACTCATTGTTCCCAAGACAAAAGTCAGGTCGCTGGATTTTGACGAAGAATCAAAATAGCTTGCATTAATATAAGCTGCTGTATCGTTAATCTCTTCGTATTTACAATCTGTACTGATTACAGTCTTTATTGGAGGTATTGTAGATACTTCAGATGTGTCACCTGATGTATCATCTAAGGGTGTAGTATCCGAAGGCGTCGTATCTGTATATTTTGTACCTTCAGATAGTGTAATTGTATATTGATCCAGATCAGGGGTTAATGTGTCGGTGTATTTCTGTCCCTCTGGAGTAATTATTATGATTTTATATGTAACGCCTTCAGTCAAATGGAAATTTACTCTACCTTCTTTATTTGTCCACCCGCATAAATTCGGTTTTTCGTCGCTAGGGTCATTATTTGGGGCATAAATCCTAACTTCACAGCCTGGAACTAACTCTTCTGAATCAGTAGCAACGTATAACTTTACATAGTGCGGGTCACAGTAATCAGGCGCTTTAACCATTTTCAAATTCATTTCTGTGTTTAAACCTGTCAGATTTACCGGTACTTCAGGACTCTTATGATAGCCGGTTGCTGAAGCTGTTAAAGAGTACTTTCCTTCCCTATTGCGGCCGTTGATCTCATCGACCTCGTCGTTGCTTCTGTACCCGCTGGTCTTGTCGTTTATCATAAACGAGTACAGTCCATCAACATCAGTAATTTGTGTATAATGCTGCTTATCATTTGATAATATTACTACTGCATACTGGATAGGCTGGCCTGTAGCTGCACCTATTAAATATCCGAATATTCCGGAATGTACTTTCGCTGGGGTTTTATTTTTCCCGCTTACTGTGAACAAACTTGCAGACTTGCTGTATACCCAGGAATTATGAATGTCGTCATGTGCTCCGATTTTTACAGCAAACTGTCCATTGTTGCTAATTGGGATATTTGCTGTTGTCTGTGAAGTATTCAGGCTGTAGACCAGGTGGGAAGAATCTAATTTTGATGCGCTATTATAGACATTGACGGAATAGCCGGTTGCGTTTAAATATGTCCAGCTTATGGGTACATATCCATTAACGGGTGAAATTGTACTGCAATTGGTTGGGAAAGTAATAGATGGTTTTACAGAGCCATTGTATGCAGGCAAATTTCTCGTGCCATCAGGTTGTACATACCCGCAGTCTTTTGTACTCTTGGAGCTTGAATAGGAGTCAGTTACTTTATTGCCGGTTGATTTGATTTCCATACCTTCAATCCCTTCATACGACGGGCTGTTATAGAAAATATTATTTGAAACAATACCTGCTCCAGAACATTCTCCATCAGCCGGATCATGATAAACCGTATTTAACTGAAGGGCTGAAAACATATTATTGTGAACGTTAAGGCCTGTTACATCCCCTCCCATTATTTCTACCCCGGCATTCCCGGAACCTGAGTCAGTATAGAAGGTGTTTTTGTAAATCTGGACGTTTTTCGTTTTATGAACTTTAATGCAGGAATTTATAAAAGTGCCCCAGCAATTATTAAAAACTGAAATTCCATCCCCACAAGACCATGCATCAAAACTGTCATGCCCGGGCTTACATACTGTATTATAAACTGTAACATTGCTGGTTTTTTTGGTGCAGTAAATAAAATCTCCCATGCTGTACTGCATTTTTAAATCATGAATAACTGCATTTGAACAGCCGGATAAACGAACTCCTTTTTCATACGACCTGTATTTGTTGCTGGCTGAATGCATTTTACTTAAGGATTCCCAGCCCCCGTCAATTAAGAAATTCGAAATTTCAATACCCGAAGTCCCATTACAGTTAATAATATTTTTCTTTTCAAAATTCGAGCTTGGATCGTCACAGTAGATTACTGTCGCACCAATCCCGTTTCCATTAAGAGTTACCCCTGATTTCATGGTTATGGGCGCACTTATGTGGAATATGGTTGATGCAAGCTGTACAGTATCACCCGGATCGGCTGATTCTATAGCAGCGTTAATAACATCCTGATCATCTGAGCCAGTAGGGCTGAAGGAAGTTCCTGGCCCTACATCAATAATTGCCCCAAAACAATTTGTTGAAAAAAAGCATATGAATAAAATCAAAGCAACAAAAATATTTTTAGTTTCCATACTTCCCATCTAACCTTTTTCCTAAAAATTCACTTAGTAATATTTTTCATTTATACTGCTGGTTTTTACTGAACAACTTTTGGATAAATCTTAAAAGGAATATGAATGTAAAATATTTAAATGTGTGTTAAAAGAAACAAAACTTCTATCTATATCAGTGTAACATAGGGGAGTTTAACTTCGTTTTTAATCATGTAAATGTAGTAATAAGGAAATATACGCAGTCCAAGATCGGTATCCCAAAAATTTTTCTTAAATAGTATCTTATATGATTAAGGAAGTTGTCGCAGAAGGTTTGGCTGATTTTATTCAAGGTAGAGCGTCTATTACCGTTGGAAGCGCTCATTATTTAAAGAAATTCTAACAGGCAGTAGATCAGTATAGTAGAACTATAGGTAAATTCCCTATGTGATTTAGTTTTTAATACTCTGCAAACTTTTGGGCACTTTTATAAAATTAATCATCTGAACCCCAATCCAGTCCTACAAAGTATAATTCTTTATTTTTTGAGCCCTAAGGCATTAGTCATCTGCATAAAATGAATTATCAATCATAATTCTGAATTACTAAATTCTATAAAAAAAAGTAAAATTTAAATCCTAATACAAAGTCCTTAAATTAAAATGATGATTATTTCTATAAATATACATTTTAATGAATTATTTGAAAATATAAAAAATTCCAACTATTGGATTAAAGTACCATAAAAATTTTGGATAAGGTATATTTTCATGGTAAATGAAGATGAAGATTTGAAAGGAAATCAAATTCCTAATCAAGTAATTCAATTGTCTGGATGCGAAAATACTCAAATAGTAGTTGCAAACAATAAATCAATTACAAGTTTAGATGATGAAAATTCAATCGTAGCATTTTTCTTAGATACATTTAATTTCAAAAAGTTTCTAGAAACACTAGCAAATAGTCAAAATTACTTCAAAATAACACATAATTTTATAAATATTGTTCTACTCTTATTCTTTTTGGCATTCATTTTCTGGCAAGATGATGTTTATTATTAATAGGACTTACGCGGTTGAGGTATTTTTTGTAAATTAGATTAAAATACTTTCT
>CAZFNE010000260.1:0-3657 GCA_964520335.1 uncultured Methanosarcinales archaeon
TATATATAATATACATTGTTAATAAAAGGGGACATAAAGAGAAATAAGATTCAACATATTTTTTGAAATCTAACATAAATAAATTCTCAGTCATCATAACTATATGAATTTATAAAAAAATAAGAGAAAAACTATTATTAAAAAATAATTTAAAGATATATCATTTTGAATACAGGTTTAAACTGAGTTTAATATATATACTATATAATAAAAAATTTTGTTGAAAGAGAATACGTCTTTAGATAGTGAAATACAAACATTACTTTGATTAAGAACCTTGAACTTGCTCAGTGAGTTTTATATATATCGAATTCTAATTAAATTAAGGGGAGATAAAAGTCCCTCTAAAAAATTGGGAAGTATTTTGGGTTTTGCACCTGGGTAGATCTAACTTAGATAGCTTTAGTAAAAAATGGGGAATGGATAAGCATCTAAATTAGCAAAAGAATCTTTCTTAGGAGATTTTTTTAAGTTTTAGCCCTTTTTTGCCCCTGAAATAGACAGGGATTATACTCCTCAAATACCAAGATGGAGGTTAGATATTTGATAGATATAGATCCCAGTGGTATTCTAGTCCGTTACAATGTAAAAATGGAAAAGGAAATGACTCCGGAAGAGGCTGCAGAAGAACTCTATCCTAAGGACCCAATGATTTATCCTATCGCAAAAGCCATCTTTGAAGGAGAAGAAGATGACGTTGTAGAAGGACTGGAAAAGGCTGTTAGTTCCGGAAAGGATCCAATATCTCTTATTGATAATGCATTGATGACTGGGATGGGAGTAGTCACCAGGCTTTATGATGAGGGAGTTATTTTCCTGCCAAATGTTATGATGTCTGCCGATGCTATGCTGGAGGGCATCGAATACGTTAAGCAGAAAGCAGGAAAATCACCTGAGGTTAAAGGGAAAGTTGTCTGCCACGTTGCAGAAGGCGACGTCCATGACATCGGAAAGAACATTGTTGCTGCCCTGCTAAGAGCAGCTGGCTACGAAGTAGTTGACCTTGGAAGAGATGTTCCTGTCGATGAAGTAATAGCCGCAGTGGAGAAAGAGAAGCCAATGATGCTTACAGGCACAGCTCTCATGACCACAACCATGTATGCATTCAAGGAAGTTAATGACAAGCTTCTGGAGAAAGGCTACAGGGTTCCCTTCGCATGTGGCGGCGGTGCTGTGAATCAGGACTTCGTATCCCAATATGAGCTTGGAGTATACGGTGAAGAAGCAGCTGATGCCGCGAAGATGGCCGATTTCATAAAGGCAAACGGCGATAACATCGTAAAATTGAGGGAAAAATTCCATAGACACTGAGGAGGTGGAGTAGATGGCAGTAACAAGATATACTAAAATGGCTTATAAAAGCGCAGATGAAATGGTTTTTGGAAGAGCTGTCAAGCCCGTTAAAGCAGGGCTTGGACTTGAAATAGGTGCCGGCTACACAACTCCCGAAGTTAACTACGCACCACGCCCTGAAGCTGGTGCATCCAAGGAGAAACTCGTAAAAGAATATGAAAGGATCACTACAGACATTATGGCAAGAATGGTCCAGATTGGAGCTCCCGCGGTTGTGCTCGAAACTGAACACGTCCAGCAGATGTCCAATAACCCTTCCTGGGGAGCAGAAGTTGCTCACGCCCAGAAGACTATCATGGAAGATTACCATGATGAACACGGTATAAAGTGTGCACTCCGCCACACAATCGGAGATATCCGTGAGGACCGCAACTATCTCCAGCTAAGAGGTGATAAATACAGCACCTTTGTGGAAGCCTTCGAACAGTGTGCCCAAAATGGAGCAGATATGCTTGCCGTTGAGTCAATGGGTGGAAAAGAAGTCTTTGACTATGCAATTCTAAGAAATGATATGGCTGGTGTACTTTTCGGTATTGGGGTACTCGGCAGTATGGATATGGAGATGATCTGGTCAGATATTTCATCAATTGCAAAGAAAAATAATGTAGTATCCTCAGGTGATACAGACTGTGCCCAGGCAAACACTGCAATGTTTATTGCGGGTGGCCTGCTTGATAAAAACCTTGCCCACACCATTGCAATAATTGCAAGGTCAATCTCTGCAGCAAGGTCCCTTGTTGCATACGAAGCCGGTGCAGTTGGTCCGGGTAAGGACTGTGGGTATGAAAACACAATTGTCAAAGCAATCGCAGGTGTCCCAATTTCTCAGGAAGGTAAGACTTCAACCTGTGCCCACTCTGACCTTATGGGTAACCTGACAATGCAGTGCTGTGACCTCTGGTCTAACGAATCAGTTGAGTATCACGGTGAATTCGGTGGTACTACAGTTCAATGCTGGTCCGAAACCCTAGCATATGACTGTGCCCTTATGAATGTTGCTCTTGATTCAGGTAACGAAAAGATCCTGAGGGACATGTTCGCAGCTTCGGACATGTACAGAGATGCGCAGGGCTATGTACTCGCATATCCGAATGCTTACAGAGTAGGACAAGCTATTGCCAAAGACGGGAACGATATTTACCTCCGTGCCAAGAACGCAGCAATGGAATGTATCAAAATCGTCGAAGAAGGAGCTAAAGGCAAACTTGAACTCTCCAGGTTCGAAGCAAATGCTCTTAAAGATGCAAAAGCTTCTTTCGAAGCCCTTACAGATAACAAGGATCAGTTTATGAGCGACTGCCTCACAAAATATAAAAATGAAGTCAGCGTCTTCAGACCAGAGAACTATGGCCTTTAATTAGGCAAGTTCTCATTCTTTCTTTTTTGAGTTATTCTTATTCTTTTTCTCTGCATTTACCTATTACCTGCCTTTTTTCCCAGAATAAACTGAATTAGGTTAAGACTTTAAAAATTAAATTGCGGGAGGTCACCCTGAAGGGTGGGATATCTTGACCCTCTGCTCTCCCGATCTAATAAACCATATAAAAGATTACTAATTTAATTAAGATCTGAGAATAAAATATAGTCGAGATTAATGCTTTAAAAAGAAAATGACAAGAGAATAGAGATAAAAAAAGACTCCGTATCCAAATCCAGATACATGTAGAAATTCAAACCTAAATAAATTAAGAGTTATTAAAAAGAAAAAAAGAAGATTTTTAAGTATTATTTTTCCATTATTTAAGCGTAATATTCGTCCCTTGCTTCCACCATTGCTTTAATGTGAACTAATGGGGTCATAGGTGCAATTCCACAGCCAGGTGCAAGTACATCAATTCCTTCTTCAAGAGCTTTCTTCGACTCTTCTTTTATTTTTTCTATCGGCCCTGGAAGTAAAGTAAAGGGACTGGAAATGTTTCCTACAAGCCTTGCCCTGTTCCCAAGAATTTCCTTGGCTTTCCTGACGCTCCCAACTTTTTCCTCGACACTCAAACCTTCAAAACCACAGTCCGCCATGTAATCCAGAATTGGCCCTACATTTCCACAGATATGTAAAACCGTAACCGAATTTACTTCTGAGGAAAATCTTTGCAGCCTTGATTGAAGATCATTTTTAAATGAATCCGGGCTCATCAAATCAGGAGAAGCTACAGGGTCTGCAACGGAAATTACATCAGCGCCTGCAAGTACCATTGAATTTGCATAAGCGATTGTAGCTTCTGTAGCAAAATCCAGTACCTGCCCTAAAAGTTCAGGCTTTTTGATAGACCATTTCATGAAAGACTTTACACTGGCAAGGTCTGA
>CAZFNE010000260.1:3757-5335 GCA_964520335.1 uncultured Methanosarcinales archaeon
TCAAGTGCGTTTAAAAGCCTCTCTTTAAGCGTCATACTATCCATAATTGACACCCCGTTCAATTTAATTCAAAAAATGTATTAGCTTATTTATTTTTCAGTATGCATTTATTCTTTCATATTTTACAAATATGATTGTTAGTCCGGTTTTTAAAATGCCTTTCTGACCTTTATAAGGTCCACAAATTTTTTAAAGATATTATACAGGCAAAAGCTACCTGGAATTAACCAAAACTCCCCAGCCGGATTGATTAGTATAATTTATGTTTATGCTATATGATTGTTTGGGCATTGAAAAACTAAAAGGAAAAACAAAAAATTCAAAACAAAATTTGGTATAATAAGTCAGGATAAAAAAGAAAAAAATCGAAATCAAAGGTATTAAATTCCAGAAAAATATTTCAGAAAAATCGAACTTCAAGAATAAAGAGAAAAATATAAAAAGTATTTTAAAAACCAGGAACCAGGTATGCTTCAAATCAAAGATCGAATAAAAATAATACAGGAAGATATTGTAAAACTTGAAGTCGATGCTATTGTGAACGCTGCTAATCCCAGCCTTATGGGAGGCGGAAGAGTAGACGGAGCTATCCATAAAGCTGCAGGCTCTGGACTGCTTGAGGGATGTAAAAAATTATAGGGCTGCCTTCATGGTAAAGCAAAGATCACAAGAGGATATCTTCTCCCGCAAAATGGGTAATCCATACTGCTGGCCCTATCTGGCAGGGTGGAAGCAAGGAAGAAGACAAAACACTTATCTCCTGTTACAGGAAAAGTTTTGAGCTTGCAAAGGAGTATTCAATAAAATCTATTGCTTTTCCAGCTATAAGCACAGGAGCTTATGGTTTTCCTTCAAAAAGGGCTGCAAGAATTTCAGTTAAGGAAATTAGCCGTTTTCTTCAGGGAAATGAAACTCCTGAAACGGTTTTTCTTGTATGCTTTAATGCACAAAAATGCCTGGATCTTCAAGAAGCTTTAAAAGCAAGCTCTGAGACTTAACTCAGTCCGGGGGTAGTTATTTACTTTTAGATTAGAATTTTTGATAGTTTAAGCAATTACAGGTTTTAGTTAAAAAATCATAGCATATCGGTCTATTTGCTATCTGAGGGACATCTGGACATACTTGTTGCTCTTATTTTTTGCCCTTTACTCCAAAACAAAAAAATACATTTTATCTATAAAAGCTGTCTATAAAAACAATAAAGCATAAAGGTAAACAAAAATTAATAAAGATCAAGATCCTAGATAAAAACTACAGTACAAATTTCAAAAGTTAAATTTAAAAGTTAAATTTGAAGAGATTATCCAATTTCCTACGCCTCTTTAAAATAATCACAAAAATTATTGAAAAGATATTTAAGTTTCGTGGTGTAGATACTTGCGAGCACTCTAAACAATTTAGAGGATATCCAGTCATAAATGCATACTAAAATAAATTAGTAGACTGACTATGGACAAAGTACATGAGCTCAGGTTATAGGCTTATGGCTTTCACAAGATACAATTATCAGATATACAATTATCAGATAAAACAATGTAAAAGTATATTAATAAAGTTTAATAACTCTAATACAATTCC
>CAZFNE010000261.1:0-5323 GCA_964520335.1 uncultured Methanosarcinales archaeon
ATCGCTACCTTGGCATGGTAGAGGCCTCGGGTTCAATTCCCGACCGGTCCACTTTATTCTCAATATGCCAGCTGATTAAATAAAATTTTCTAGCTTTATCTCTATTTTTTATTCATTTACTCTCATTATTCATTTTAATGCTTTATTTTAATAATCGCATAATCTTTTCTAAAAACTCTATTTATAATGCAGTGGCTTTTTCCTTTCCTGATAAATTGAATTCCTTTTTTTCCGGAGTCCTCGCCTGAAAACAGGTTTCGTTCAAGACCATAAAATTCGGTTTTAATTTTGCTTTTTGTACTTAAGTATACACTTTATAGAATAAATTACACATTAAATATGCATTATTTTATATAACATTCCTTATAATATTTACTTAAGGTTGGCTGAAATTGTTAAGACTTTGAATAGGGGAATTCAGGAAAGTCATTAGTTTGAAGGATGGGTAAACATATGGGTTTTAAAGCCAATGTAAACCGAAAAAAGCGTGATTCTATACACATACCCTCATACTCGTATCTTGCAGATTTTCCTTTGTAGATTCAGCCGCCAATAACGCAGTTATCGGTATATTAGCAATTTTTTTCGTCTGCTCCCAAACTTAATTTAAGCATAACTCTCAGTCTGGATAATTTGAATATATATTATAGGAGGCACTTTTTTCCCTGTTTTTTATAGCTGGGAATTTCTGTTATCGAAATAGTTTATTAAAAGCAATCTGGAGGCAATTTATGGAAGAGGTAATTGAAGAGTATGATACCATAACATACGAAGAATTTCAAATCCCCTGGTGGGTAATTGTATTGGAGAGTATAGTTGCACTCCTCATCGGTCTGTTTTTGGTATTCTCACCGGTGGAAACGACTATATTTTTAGTACAGTTGCTCGGGATCTTCTGGTTTTTAGGAGGAATTTTTTCGATCCTTTCCCTGCTGGTAAATAGGGAAAACATGGGATTGAAATTACTTTCAGGTTTACTGGGCATAATTGTTGGAGTTTTAGTATTTGTATATCCCTATATTCCCTTTGCAATCCTCGCTCTACTTGTCATTATACTTGGAATAACAAGCATTGCTTATGGAATAATCAGACTTGTCTGGGCAGTTAAAGGCGGTGGCTGGGTAATGGGAATTCTTGCTATTATTGAAGTAATAATTGGGATATTATTACTAGCTAATCCAGCTACAGGTGCTGTCATTCTTCCCTGGGTATACGGAATTGTTCTTATAATAGGTGGAATTGCTGCTCTGATTGGTGGAATTAGAATGAGATCCAGAAGTCACATTGCAAATGCAGGCTAAAATTCTTTATCTTAGAGTCATGTAACTTTAATGGTTTGGACCTCATACTATTGCAAATTATATGTTTACATGCCTCTCGGATAAACTTGTAAATCAAAAAACCAGATAAAAAGCCATATACAAGGAGATTTCAAAAGATTCTGCTTCCGATAGTTTGAATTATAATATCTGGAACTCTTAATACTCTGTATGCGCAAAATAGTTCTAATTGTTACAGGGCTTTTACTTTTTTCCTTTATTCTTTCCCTTTCTTTTTACTCATACATGCCTGAAAAAATGGCAACTCACTGGAATATTCAGGGAGAAGCAGACGGAAGTATGCTAAATTCTGGGGTCTTTTTTTCCTGCCTGTATTGCTTACTGGTCTAAGCTTTATGCTTTTATTAATTCCCAATATAGATCCTGAAAAAAAGAATATAGAAAAATTCAGGGTTTATTACGATCGTTTTATAGTTATTTTTATTCTTTTTATGCTGCTTGTTCAAATACAAACCCTGCTCTGGAATCTTGGAATCAAAATTAATCCAAATTTTGTCCTGCCTGTGGGTATAGGCTTTCTTTTTTATTACATAGGTATCCTTATAGAAAAAGCTGAAAGGAACTGGTTTATAGGAGTCAGGACCCCCTGGACCCTGAGTAGCGACAGAGTCTGGAAAAAAACGACCCAGCTAGGAGGTAAATTATTCAAAATTGCAGGCATAATTGCTGTCTTCGGAACTCTTTTTCCCAGGTATGCATTCTTTTTTATTCTTGTGCCTGCGCTTTTTGTTGCCGGTTTTACTGTTGTATACTCTTATAAAGAAGCTAAAAAAGAATCTAGTGACACAGGATCTTAAATAGTAATTCGAAAGGGGAAGTTTTCAGGTTTTTAGATTTTCTAGGCTCTGAAATCCTTATTTAAACACTTTCTAAGGCTTTTTATCAGCACTTTTATCTAACATGCTCTCATTTGTCTTATTGGTAAATATGGCCGACGATGTAATAGAAGATTCCAACAGGAAAATCGAGAACGGGGATACAATTTCCGTTGACTACATTGGAAAACTTGAAGATGGTACTGTTTTTGATACCTCCGTGAAAGAAGTTGCCGTTAAAGCGGGCACATATAACGAAATGCGAGGGTATGAGCCTTTAAGATTTACAGTTGGGGCAGGCCAGATGATAAAGGGTTTCGATGAAGGGGTTGTAGGCATGGAAGTTGGAGAGAAAAAAACCCTGAAAATTCCTCCCGAAGAAGCCTATGGGGAGCATGATGAAGAATTCTTAAGGGAACTACCTATTGAAGCTATTGATTTCGCTCCGCAGATCGGAATGCAATTAGCTACTGAAACCGGGCTAACAGGCTTTGTTACAGAAGTAGGGGAAAAAACCTTTGTTGTTGATTTCAATCACAGACTTGCAGGAAAGACCCTGATTTTCGAAGTTAAAGTAGTTTCTCTGGAGGCCTGAAAAAAGTGCAAAACAGAAAAACAGCAGTTCTTTTAATAACAGGATTACTCCTCGGATGTGTACTTTTCGGGAGTGGATGTGCCAGTAATGGAAATGGAACTAACGAAACTAGAACGGTAAAAGCAGGAGACACCGTTAAAGTGGATTACATTGGGAGACTTGAAGACGGGAAAGTCTTTGATACCTCCATAGCTGAAGTTGCAAAGCAAGAAGGAATATACGTCAACAACACAAGCTATGCACCCTTGACCTTTAAAGCTGGTTCGGGCCAGATGATAAAAGGCTTTGATGAAGCTGTAATAGGAATGAAAGTAGGAGAAGAAAAGAATGTTACAATTCCTCCCGAAGAGGCATACGGCGAGCATGATAATACTAAAGTTGTAAGTGTTCCTATTAAAGACCTAAACATGAGTGAAACTCATAAAGTAGGACAAATCTACAGGAACATGTATGGAAATCAGTTTAAAGTCGTTGCTGTAAATGATACTCATGTAACCGTTGATGCAAACCATGAACTTGCAGGCAAAACCCTGATTTTTAATATCAAACTCGTTTCTATAGAGCAATCTACAGGGCAAACTTAAATGCCTTAAAGTAATTTAGAATGTATGAAAATACATGCAAAAGCATGGAATTTTCGTTCAGAAGTAGAGCGGGAATAAGGTACACTTTCACTTGATATGCATCTATAGAAATTTCTCCTACTTTAAGAACCCGAACATAACTGGGGCATTATTCAAAGACATCTCACATTATCTCAATTGCAACTTTTAAAGGAAAATAAAGGAGAAAAATTAATGGAAGATTCTCGTACTGTGAAAAAAGGAAATTACATTCACATTGAGTACACAGGAAAGTTTGAGGATGGCACAATTTTTGATACGACATCAAAAGAAAAGGCGATTGAAGCTGGAATATATGATCCTGAAAAGGAATACAAACCGTTTTTTTTCAGGGTTTATACAGGGCAGGTTATAAAAGGGATAGACGATGGAGTTCTCGAGATGAAGGAAGGGGAAGAAAAAGTCCTCAAAAGTCCTCCTGAGGACGCCTATGGGATACACAAGGATTATCTCGTCCAGAAAATCCCCCTTGTTAGACTCGGGCTCGAAACCCCTCCTGAAGTTGGAAATATAATAATAACGCCCACAGGAGGGGAGGCCAGGGTTCTTGAGGCTACAGAAACTTATGCTACGCTGGATTTTAATCACTGGCTTGCGGGTAAAACTTTAATCCTTGAAATAAAAATTGTCTCAATTTTAAACTGAACTTTGAGCTGAATTTCAAATCCGAAAACTCCTTAATGCAAAGATTCCAGAACTGTGAAAGAGAGGATTGGGGGTTATGGAAAAAGAAGAAAAAGTAGTGGTTGTCTTATTGCTAATGGTATTATCTTCGCTTCTGACAGCTTATGTTTGTTTTGGATCAGAATCCCCAGTTGATGCGCAGAACTCAGGAGAACTCAAACAGTATACCAGGGAGTCTGCTGTAGGAGAAAGAGTTTTTCTTGAGGGGGAGGTTTTAAACAAGCAATTCACTCATAAAGGAAATCATTTGCTTTTACAGGTAGATTGCAATTCTGAAGTATTAAGCATCTTCATTCCAAAAACCGCGGGAGCCGAATCCCTGGACCTGTCAATCAAGAAAGGGGATTATATTAGCTTAAAAGGTACTGTTACCGAGTATGAAGGAAAAAGAGAGATTAAAGTGGAAAGGCAGGAAGATGTTTGCATAAAATGATGTTGTTCATAAATATTTTTTATCTGCTGGGTTTAGAAATCCGATCAAAATTTAATTTTGATTTAATTAGAATTTAATTAAAATTTAATCAGGTTTTAATTAAGCTTTAACGGGTCTAAAGGTCTAATAGATCCTAGTAACAAATCCAGTAATAATCTTGTTTAATCCAAAAAAAGTAAATCAACAAAATTGAAGAAAAAAGAGAGTCTGAAAATTAAAAACTGTATAAAATATATTTATATTTAATTTAAATAGGCAATTTGAAATTCATTCCCGGTTTTTAAAGTGTATAATTATATCAGATTTTATGGCATCCGATTTTTATAAGAAATTAAGAAAGAAAAACAGATCGTTAGTAATATATTCATAGAATAACCTTTAGGAAGTATGAAAGCATGTATAATGTGCGGAGGAGCAGGAACAAGGCTCAGGCCCCTGACCTTTAAACATCCTAAACCGAGTATCCCGATCCTCAACAAACCATCGGTGTTGCACTTAATTGAGCATCTTTCCAGGGAAGGTTTTAATGAGATAGTGATTACCCTTGGCTATATGGGAGAGGTGATTGAAGAACAGCTCGGGGACGGGCACATGTTTGGCGTACACATTGATTACGTCTATGAAAAAGAGAAGCTCGGTACTGCAGGTGGAGTTAAAAATGCCGAGAAATACCTGAAAAATGAGCCTTTTATTGTCCTTGGTGGGGACCATGTTCTTAACCTTGACCTGAGGGAGATGTACCGCTTTCACCAATCAAATGATGCCATGGTAACCATAGGCCTTCTCTCAATCGACGACCCGAGAGAATTCGGGATAGCTGATATGGATATCAA
>CAZFNE010000262.1:0-1230 GCA_964520335.1 uncultured Methanosarcinales archaeon
TCTCAAGAAATGAATGAGATAAGGATTAGCTTAAGTCCTGGCATAACACAAGAAATTGAAATTTCATCAGGAATTGGGATTTTAGGAACAGGTGCAGCGCTAATAACAACAATTCCTTTACAAGAAGTTTCTTATGCTGAACTTAAAGAAGACTTGCAAAAGATAAAAGGCGAACATATTAGCAAATTGTCTGAGCTTCCAAAAAGATTAGCTAACAAAATTAAGGGTTATTTATTACTGAAAGACAGGGAAGATATCGTTGAGCAGTTAACTTGAAGAGGTTAATCTCTAATGATCAGTTAACGATATATCTATTTATAGGTCTCATCCCAAAACCTATTTTTAATTAAATTCCAAAGATATCTTTTAAGTTTTCACTGAACATGTTTCCTTTACTTATAACATTGAATTTACTATCACCTTCTGGAAACTTTAAAAACTCTTTCTCAAACAAAAATGTTAAATCTGAAGGTGAATATTTGTGAGGATAAGTTAGCCAGTAAAGAAGAGATGAAAAAGAAGAGATGAAATCCTTATGCCAGTAATCACCCTACAGTACAATGACCTCGAAAAGCTCACAGGAACTGATAAAGAAACTATAATAAAAAGGGTGCCCATGATAGGGGCAGATATCGAAAGAGTCGAAGATGATTATATCGACATAGAATTTTTCCCTGACAGACCTGACCTTTACAGCGTTGAAGGCGCAGCCAGAGCAATGAGAGGTTTTCTTGATCTTGAAACAGGGCTTCCGGAATATGAAATAAAGCCCCAGAGGGTTTCAATCTCTATCAGTGAAGATATCCTGAAAATCCGGCCTTTTCTTGGCTGTGCAGTTGTAAGAGGAGTGAAATTCGACTCATTTTCCATAAAATCCCTGATGGACCTTCAGGAAGACCTGCACTGGGGATTGGGAAGAAACAGGAAAAAAGTCTCTATTGGAGTCCACGACCTTTCAAATGTGACCCCACCTTTCAGATATATGGCAGTTGACCCGTGTTTTGAATTCGTGCCTCTGGATTATACAGAAAAAATGAGCATGATTGAAATCCTTGAAAAACACCCCAAGGGCACAAGGTTTGCTCATCTGGTAAAGGACTTTGACAAATACCCGATAATTCTGGATGCAAATGATAACGTCCTTTCCTTCCCGCCCATTATCAATGGGACTTTAACAAGCGTAACTGAAAAAACAACCGACCTCTTCATTGATGTAACAGGGCTTGGAGA
>CAZFNE010000262.1:1330-5304 GCA_964520335.1 uncultured Methanosarcinales archaeon
AAATTCATAAAATTTAAAACAGAATTTGAAACACACATTGAAATAATTTAAGAGATAAAGAGAAATAACAAAAGTTATGAAAATAATTTTAAATAAGATTATTTTCCCTTTTCTTTTATATTTTGTTATTCAAAGAATCTTATCCTGTAATCTTTTCTTTTTTAGACCTTATCTTTAGGCCTGGTTGTTTATTTTTCTTTAATTAATTTTTCCATCTCAATTGCAAGCCTTCTAGCTTCATTAATATCCTCAGTTTCTTCGAGCTTATGCAGGGATTCCAGCATTCTTTCCCTGAGAAAACAAAGATCGTCGAGGACAAAATTAAGTTCCTCAATAAGAGCTTCAAGGCTTTTTGTTTCAATAAAATTCAGGAATTTTTCTGAAGGGGCTTTTATGAGAACAAGAGTTTCAGGAGAAGAAAGGCTTACATCGAATTCTTCTTCAAAAGTTCCCTTGGAAAGCGTTTTCAGCCACCTAACTTTTCTTATATGGCTTATAAAATTGCTGAGCTGTCTGTGCTCGTAGTTTCCAGCTACCCTTCCTATAAGGACTTCATTCTTAGTTTTAAAGGGAACAGCTACAAGATCCCCTTTTTTCATTTTCGTAACGAAAGAAAATATCTCCCTGGCCCAGGCACAGCCCCTCACTTCCTGCATGCCTGGGTATTTGTCAAGCATCAGTTTTTTTACTTCTTTTTCATTTTTAATATGGGATAGATCCTGAAATTCAGCCCAGCCGATTGTAATTATATTTTCCTTCAAAATTATCTCTTCGTCTTCTAAGGTTCCTGCAGCTT
Source organism: uncultured Methanosarcinales archaeon (assembly GCA_964520335.1). Lineage (GTDB taxonomy): Archaea > Halobacteriota > Methanosarcinia > Methanosarcinales > Methanosarcinaceae > Methanosarcina. The sequence continues at coordinate 2,127 of CAZFNE010000262.1, forward strand.
TAAGCAGCCAGATTTTCATAAAACTCCCTCAGTATATTAGCTAAATTATTTAAATTGCCTAAATTCTTAGCAGGCTTATTCGACCTAATCATTTTATGGAACTCTTATTTCAAAACAATAGATCGTTCTGAACTTTACACTCTATTATATTATGTTAGATTTTATACTAGGTTAGAATTTATAATACGTTAGATTTTATAATATGTTAGATTTTCGATCCCTGTTAAAAAGTTTAAAATTTATATAATAATTTAAAAGTTGTTTTACTTTCAAACTCTTATGCATGTGTTCTAAAGACTTCAGGAATTCGGACTCGAATATTATAATGTACAGTCCTGCGGATCTCAGCTATAATATATATCTCTTTTTCATCCAGGATCTTTGCGTATCTAATAATCATAAGATACAGAAGAAGAAAACCTACAAATTCAAGGTCTTTTCCGGATAACCACGCCGCCTGTCTTGCTGCAAACATGGATAGAGCTATAAAAATACTGATGAAAGTTAATCTCCTGTACATTGAAGTAAAAGGATGCATACCCTGTTTTTTCCAGATTTTTAAGGTCATAAAGACTTCTATAGATGCAAAGGATACTGCTGAGGCTATAGCTGCTCCTGTCATCCCACACTGCGGGATAAGTATTAGGTTTAGGACCACATTTGTGCCTGCACTTGCAAGCGAGCTTTTCATCAGAAAATCGGAATCTCCACAGGCCATAAGGGTATGGTAATTAAATCCGCAGTATGAATTCGTTATGAATCCAAGAGCAAGGATGCGAAGAACTGAGGCTCCGTTAACATATTCTGCTCCATAAATCCTTGTTAGAAGAATATCAGGGTATATGAACATCAGGATAAAGAGAGGAAATGTCAACAAGAAGCACCATTTTGTCATTATTGCATAAACAGGGCCTATTGCTCCAGTTTTGTTTTCTCCCCATAACTTAGAAACTGCAGGGATGTATAAGTACCCCATAGGCCCGATTATTATTGATAAAAAACCAACAACAGGATATACTGCGCTGTAAATCCCAACTGCTTCTGTTGAATTGAAGTAACCAAGCATTATAGTATCTGTCCAGGTCATGAGGTTAAGCAATGTTGCAGTTATCAGAAGGGGAAATGAATAACGGATTAGCTGCTGTGTAGGCTCGCTGAACCTGAAATTCCATTCCAGCTTTATAGGGGGATTTTTTACAAAATAAAGAGACATTAGGCCGCAGGTAAATATCATGGAAAACAGGTCTGCAAGCACTATTCCATGTAACGATAAACTAAAAAAAACTGCTGCAGACGCAAACAGAAGAAGGGAAAGAGGCCTTATAATATTATAAAAATACATATTGACACTGGTGCGGTCAAAGCCCCGATAAATAGATACGGCTACGTTCAGGAGTATCGTAAAGGGCATAACAAAAATTAGAATTTTGACCACAGAAAGGATCTTCCCCTGGGAATCAAACCCGTCTTCTGCGAGGAAGGCAAATAAGACAGGAGAAACTAACGCTGCAAGTAAACCGGCAGTCAAGCCGAGAATTATAGAAGACATAATTATTTCGTGAATTTTGGATTCTTCCTTTCGTCCTCTAAAAAAAGCAATATACCTTGGAATTCCTTCATTAAGCCCCAGGGTTGCAAAAGCTCCTGTTATTGAAATTACTGTGAGTGCAAGAGAATAGGTCCCAAAATCAGAAGCAGGAAGATGGGAAGTAAGTACTCCTTTAGTAACAATATCAAATAAAAGCCCAATTAAGGTTCCTGTAAATATCACTCCTGAGCCTGTTACTATTCGATTGATGGAATCACTGACTGACATATTAAATCCCCTTTAACCTATTTCAAATCCCGGACCTAGGGACAAAAACAGTTCTTACGGGTTTTCCTTATCCAGCCAGTAATGCAGAACGGCCCAGGCCAGACCATCTGCAAATAAGAATTCATGTAAAAATTTTTTGAAACTTCAAATTTTTTTACTTTATTATTTACGTTGTATTTTTTTAAATACTTGTAAATGTCAGCAGAAATTACAGGTCCATTCGCATGTTTAAGTATCCTTTTTACAATTTGGAATACTGTCTGCATTTCTGTACATATGTTAGCTTTATTTACTAGTGAAATATTTAGGTTCTGTTTAAGCACAATCTTTTTCATTCATTTCTCTCCAGAAGCCCGAAAAGTTGCACCAGACAGAATTTTTTCCTAACAAGAATACAGGGGAGTTATTAGATAATATACAAATTCACTATTAACAACCGTAATTAATGAATATGTTTTAACAGGCCTGTTATCTGTTCCTGAAATCTGCCTTGGCGGGTTTACTTAACAGGCCTTTTTTATTACATTAGATTCTTTTTTGTCTGTTAATAGGTAACTTATTTTTAAAATTTTGATCTTATATTTAGTGGAAATAAAATTTTTGAATACAAATAGTGTTGTCCTCTGACTTTCTTTTTTCTTTTGATATAATTTAAGTTCTTTAACCTGAATACACATACATCCTTATTTTTTCTTAAAAGAAGTATTGTATTAACAGTATTTCAAACTTTCTATAAATATTTATTTACTATAAACCCATTTTATTAAAATACATGATAATATATTTTAGAAACAGCTTAATTATTTTTTTGTTAAATTAATCTTTTATTAGACTCTATAAAAAAGGAATTGTATTATCTGAATTTACTGGATTACAGGAAATTCAGGCAGGAAGAGCCAGATAATTTTTCTTCAAAAAATGAAGTGATTAGTAGATTTAAGAATTAGAAAATTTGTTTAATATCCATTTATGACAGTCAAGCAGATAGAAGAAATATAAGAAAAAATATAAGAAAAAATTTGATTATATAAATTAAAAATAGAAGAAAATTTTTCAAATTTTTCTCTCAAAAGTGGGTATGAGTAAAATGGTTTTTATTGGGGTTGATGGTTGTAAAGGAGGATGGTTTGCAGTATTTCTGGCTGCAGATAGTATAAACAGCAAGGAATGGGAGATTGGGATTTTCAAAACATTTTCCTGCCTGATTAATTCCATTAAAGAGAAGTATGGCCCGGTAGATTTTCTTGTTCTGGTGGATATTCCTATTGGTTTAAAAGAAGGAAGTAAGGGGACACGCTTATCTGACCTGGAAGCTCGCAAGCTTTTGAAGACTAGAAAATCCAGTATTTTTCCCGTACCCTG
>CAZFNE010000263.1:0-5293 GCA_964520335.1 uncultured Methanosarcinales archaeon
TGGTTACGGGCGGCTCATGGTATGACGTAAATCTTTCAGTCATTATCAATGCCCTTATCCTTATCTATGTAATGCTGCCTGGGGTCAGGAGGGCATTCAGAGTAGGCTGATTTGAATCTGGGCTTGAACCTTGGAGCTTATTGAGTTTATTATTCAAAATAAGATTAGCAGGTTCAGATTTGAAATTAATTATTTTCAGTCGGATTACATTTTGATTTAGACTCTGGTTTAGATTATATTTACATCAAGGGAAAAATTGCCGAAAAAATTTCCTGCAGGAGGTTGGCCAAGAATTTTCCAATTTTCAAAAAAGGAATGTTGTTTTTTGTTTTGTTGAGAAGTTTCTTGAGAAAAACTCAGTTCTTCTATCTATCTAAACTTAATTTATCAAATAATTTAGATCAATGGGCAGATCAAATTCTCAAGTTAACAAATCCTGAAATCTCCCATTTTCCAATTTTGGTAGTATTAAAGGTTACTAAAAGGGATTCAGATTAGCATTCAGACTGTAATTATTATCTAGGTTTTGGGTTGGTACTTTGGAGAAGAAGATAGTAATATTTGCACTCTCGCTTGCAATGTTTGTACTTACTATTGATACGACAATAATGAATGTATCAATTTCTACCCTTATCAGTGACTTTGACACAACTGTTACGGTTGTGCAGAGTGCTATCACTTTTTATGCTCTTATAATGGCATCATTTATGATCACCGGGGGAAAAATAGGAGATATTATTGGCAGGAGAAAGGCATTTAGAATTGGAATGGTAATATATGGAACAGGTTCTTTTCTAACTGCAATCAGTCCAAATGTTGCTATCTTATTCCTTGGATGGTCTGTACTTGAAGGTCTTGGCGCAACCCTTGTTATGCCCGCAACCCAAACACTTGTAACCTCAAATTATAAAGGTACTGATCGTGCTATTGCTTATGGAATCCTTGGCGGAATTGCTGCCAGTGGAGTTGCACTTGGCCCGATTATAGGGGGTTGGCTCACGACTACGTATACCTGGAGGCTTGCCTTTGCCGGCGAGGTAATAGTGGTGATTATGGTACTCTGGTTCAGCAGATATATTCTGGATGCCCCACTAGAAGAAGCTGGAAAACCCCCCCAACTCGACATTATAGGATCGATTCTCTCAGCTTTAGGAATAGGGCTTTTTGTCCTTGGGATTTTGCTAGCAGGCACATATGGCTGGTGGGAAGCTCGTGATCCTCTGGTTATAGCAGGAATAAATCTTTCCGTCTTTGGACTCTCTCCAACTCCACTTTTTATTGTAGCAGGCTGTATTATATTACTGATATTTGCTCTCTGGGAACGCCACCTTATTTCTCATGGAAAGACTCCACTTATAAGGCTTGATATCTTAAAAGATAGCAAAATTAAATCTGGGCTTTTTGTTCAGTTAATCCAGAATACCCTTTTCAGTGGATTTTTTTTCAGTATTGCCCTTTTCCTACAAATCGTGCTTGGGCTCAATGCAATGCAAACAGGTTTTGTTTATCTCCCGTTATCTATTCCGCTTCTGATTGCCTCATTAACTGCCTCAAGGTTCTCAGCTTCCATTCCTCCCAGGCGTATTATCCAGGCAGGCATGCTCACCCTTACAGGCGGGCTTTTGCTTGTGTATGCAACAATTGATGTGAAGGTTCGAGGCCTTTTACTAATTCTTGGTTTTGTATTGATAGGGATAGGGGGAGGGCTCATGGCCTCCCAACTGATGAATCTCATTTTATCCCAGGTGACTGCCGAAAGAACAAGTGAAATGGCTGCTCTTATGAATACGTGCCAAAATCTGGGCACTTCTATTGGAACCGCTCTTATGGGTTCTATTTTACTTGCAGGGCTCGCTTCAGGAGGACTTGCTCTTATCGAAGAAAGTACAATCCTTCCTCAAGATATTAAGGAAGAACTCACAATTGCCCTGGACAAAGATGTGCGCTTCTTGAGTGACCAGGAGTTAGAAAATATTCTCAAAGAGGCCCCTCCCGAGATTTCTCAGGAAATTCTGAGAATAAATGAAATCGCTCGGCTCGATGGAATAAAAGCTTCCCTCAAAGGAATGGTATTTATTGCGCTCCTCGGCCTGCTTGCTACTATTTTCCTGCCCCCTAAAACCCTTGGAGCTTCACAATACAGCAATTAAAGAGCCTAATATCAAAATACAGACTCTGCACTTAAGTAAATGACATGTTTTTACATGCCCATAACCTTGAAATTAAGAAAATGAGACTTAATTATTTTCTGATTTTAATAATATAAATCATTTAAGTAGGGAAGCCTTTCAGAAGGCTTATTGATTGTTTTAGTGTAGACGAACAATTAAAACGCGAGTATTATTTAATTTTAGATAGCCTTTTATCTTATTTTAGTGCCGGTAATATTATTTATTAAGAATTAAAAATAAGTTAATTTATATCCAATGATTTGTATACTATAATTCAATATTATTAGTTTGTTTCGATCTGGAGAGAAGGTATAATAATGGTATTGAAACTGCTATTTCAAAAAGCCTATCTCCATGATTATATAGTGGCATTAAATTTTTATTCACCACCTATGAAGCAGAAATTTACAAAGCAGAAGTTTTACCCAATAACGTATTGTAGTTTCTTTAATTAATAAATGTTATTACCACATAACAGAAAAAATTGGGGATTAAGTTGTTCAATTAATAAACTTATGAGTCTTGAACATATTCCAGATGTAGAGGTGCGTTCTTTTGGGAGGAAGGAATGTTCCCTGTTTTACTTCTGGTCTATCCCTGTACATGGATTATTTTGTAAAGAGTCTCTATGTTAGCTAAAGTGACATCTCTTTAGCTATTCCAATTTTTATTTTAAAGCAATATTTGCATTGCACACTAGAGGTATAGGGGGTATAAAGTATGGAACAAGTAGATTACATTGATTCTGGAGAAGAAATAACAGGGCCCTCCTGGTGGGTTATCTTTCTGGGAGGAATTATTGCTATTCTTGCCGGTTTATTCCTTTTATTCAGGCCTGCACCAACTACCTACGTACTCATACAGATTCTAGCTATCTACTGGCTAGCACAGGGAGTTATCTCTCTCCTAACGGCATTCGTAGGTAAAGAAGAGGAACATCGTGTCTGGAGATTAATTTCGGGCATCCTGAGCATTCTTGCTGGTATCTTTATACTGATGTATCCCATATACGGCTCAGTTATAGCTTTAAATTTGTTTGTTATTTTCATAGCTATTTGGGTAATTATCAGTGGAGGAGTGGGACTCTTCTCCGCATTTACAGGTGGAGGCTGGGGTGCCGGGATCCTTGGGATTATAACTATAATTCTTGGTCTGCTTCTGCTGGCTAATTTTGCAGTAGGGGTACTTATTCTTCCATGGGTGTTTGGGTTTATCCTTATTTTAGGAGGGATTTCAGCACTTTTCTTTGGACTAAGAATGAGAACTTAATAAATAAGGGGGAATTTGAATATGGATAGACCTATTGGCGTGTATATTCTAACTGCTTTTGCTGTTCTGCTGGCAGTTTTAAATGCAATTGTGACACTTCGATTTTTAGGCTTTTTGCCCTTTTTAGGAGTATTTGACCAACGTATTTTCAGCCTTTGGTATGCATTATTGTACGGCGTGCTTACCTATATCTGGGCGTGGCTGGCTAAAATGCTCTGGGACTTAGACCGGTCGGCCTGGATGTTTCTGGCCGTTATTGCGGTATTTAACTTGTGTATTGATTTTGTGATACTGGTTACGGGCGGCTCATGGTATGATGTAAACCTTTCGGTTATCATCAACGCCCTTATCCTTATCTACGTCATGCTGCCGGGCGTCAGGGAGGCATTCGGAACAGATTAAAGCCAATATAAAAGTAAATAAAAAGATTATAAGAAGAAAAAGATAATTGAGATCTTGAAGAATAAGAGGAATTCTTAAGTTTATAAATGTGGTAAAGTAACCGAAAGAATTTTACTCTTTTTTAGATCTAGACTAATCCAAACTTCTTTTAATTTTTATATATTCTTTATATATTTATATATATTTTTAATACTTGCATTTATAAATATTATACAATACTATATCTCATAGATTAATGCTATGCTGTCTTTTTTTTCCGGGTTTTTGAGGAAAAAGGGAGGATTATAAAAAAACAGTGAGTTTATGCCTATTCACTTACTTAAAGCGCAGTAAAAAGGACAAGACAGCAAACAGAATTGTGATAGGGGGAACAAATGAACGAAGTGATGTATGGGCCGATGCAACTTGTGGTTATCGGATTTCCGGATCCGAACTTCCACGGTCAGATCCGCAGAGAAATGGAATCAGCTATGGAAAAAGGAATAATCAGGCTCATTGACCTGCTCTTCATATGGAAAGACAAAGATGGGAGTCTCAAATCTATTGAAGCGACGCAACTGGACGAAGCCGAAAGAATACGTTTCGGTGCCGTTGTGGGAGGGCTTATCGGGTATGGAGCCGAGGGTAAAGAAGGAGCTAAGATCGGCATGGAAGAAGGCTCTATAGCAACTGCTGAGGAAAACTATGGAGTTACAGAAGAAGACATTGAAGATATAGCTGTGGCTATTCCGGAAGGCAGCGCTGCTGGCGTTTTCATTATCGAACATTTATGGGCAAAGAGTCTGAAACAGGCACTCCGTGATGCAGGTGGAGTGCTTTTGTCCCAGGGTATGCTGTCCCCTGAACTACTGTTTACTGTTGGAGAAGAATTGAGAGAAGCAGTTATGGCTGCGGGGGAATAAATCCGGAGATCAGGCATTATTATAATCCTTAGTTTGCTTCTACTTACGACTCTCAGGCTGAGGTTGCACTTTTACCTTGGATATTTGGATTTTCTCTTTTCCTTGGGGAATTGGAGCAGTTATCACAGGGATAAGAAAAAACAGAAAAAAGTAATTTTACAAAATAAGGAGGAATGTTAAATATGGATAGACCTATTGGTGTTACTATTCTGGCTATACTAGCCATCTTAGCAGCAGTATTAAATGCTATTGTGACGCTTCGATTTTTAGGCTTTTTACCTTTTTTAGGCCCATTTGACCAACGTATTTTCAACTTATGGTATGCGTTATTGTATGGGGTGCTTACGTATATCTGGATCTGGGTGGCCAAGATGCTCTGGGATGTAAACCGAGAAGGTTGGATGTTTCTGGCCATTATCACAGTATTTAACCTGTGCATTGATTTTGTGATTCTTGTTACAGGTGGCTCGTGGTATGACATAAACCTCTCAGTCATTATCAATGCCCTTATCCTCATCTATGTGATGCTTCCAGGAGTTAGGGAAGCCT